>DAIRFU010000244.1:0-9589 GCA_036794935.1 Kofleriaceae bacterium
CCGCAGTCCGCGGCGCCGCCCCCGCTCGTGCTCGGCTCCGTCGAGGATCCGACGCACATGCCCGGCCCCAAGGACGTGCCGGGTGGCGACCCCGGCGATCCAGCGCCCGCGCCGGGCCGCGTCCCGCCGGGCGACTCGCGCTCGCTGCGGCGAGCCGGCGACTTCGCGCTGATCTACCGCGTCGGTACGTGCGTGATCAGCCGGTCCGGCGCGCTCGGCACGCGTGGTCAGTGGCGGGTGGTCGAATACCCTACCTCCGCGTCGGCGAGCAATAGCTACGCGAAGGAGTGCTCGCGGTTCGTATCGGAGGGCTTCTCGGACTATCGTGACTGAGGTGGCACATTCGAAGTCGCGCAAGGACCTCGCCTTGCGCTCGTCGTGGCTGATGCGATGGGCGCTCGAGGCGCCGTCGCGCTGGCTCGGCCGCCGCAGCACGATCGGTCAGGACGTCGTCGGTGGCGCCGACGGCCTGTCGTATCTGCGCCACCTGATCCGCGGTAACCGGCTGCGCCGCCGCGACGCGTTCGCCGACATGACTCCGGACTCGCCGCCGGTGCTCATCATCCACGGCTTCCTGGGGACGCGCGGGTCGATGTACATGCTCGAGCGCCGGCTCGTCGAGGACGGCTTCGTGTGCGTGTCGTTCAACCTGGGGACGCTCAACGTGCGCGACATCCGGCGCTCGGCGTTCCTCATCCACCGCAAGATCGAGCGCATCCTCGCGCAGACGCCCTCGCAGAAGATCGACATCATCGGCCACTCGATGGGGGGCCTCATCGGCCTCTATTACGTCAAGAAGCTCGGCGGCCACGCCCGGGTGCGCAAGCTCATCATGCTGGGCACCCCGGTCCGCGGGACCTGGGCGGCGCTGGCCGGGGTGGTCACGCTCGGGCTGTGGTCGACGTCGTCGTGGCAGCTGTTGCCGCGCAGCCGCTTCCTCGACGAGCTCGCACAGGGCTCGATCCCGCCTGGCGTCGAGGTCTCGACCATCGCGGCGGCACGGGACTGGGTCGTGCCGCTGTCCACGACGCGGTTGCCCGGAACGACTGCCGTCACGGTGCCCCTCGGGCACTCGAGTTTGGTAGTCTCCGAAGAGGTCTACCGTCGGGTCATCCACACGCTCCGTCCTCCGCATGAACAGCTCGTGGAGGAGCCCGCGGCGACCGATTGAGCGAGTGCGGGTCCGTTTGCTTGCGCGATCCGCTACTTGGGCACTAGAATTTTCGAGTCCTTGGCCGCCACGACGTCCATGAACGATCGTCCTCGCTTTGCACTGCGCTTCATCTCGGGCAAGTACCAGGGAGGCGAGTTCCCGCTTCGGATGAATCGGGAGATCATCATCGGTCGTTCCAGCGACCTCGATATGGTGCTCGTCGAGGACATGGTCTCGCGCCGGCACGCGAAGATCAGCTCGAGCGACGCCGAGGTCTACATCCAGGACATGGGCTCGACGAACGGCACGTTCGTCAACGGCGAGAAGATCAACGGCCGGGCGCTGCTCCACGAGGGCGACCGCATCCTGGTCGGCACCTCGATCATCAAGGTCGTCGCGGTCGAGGGCCAGGTCGCCCAGCAGAGCGAGGCCGAGGCGCGGCGCCGGCTCGAGGCCGGGGCGCAGCAGCGCCAGGCGACCCAGGGCCGGCCGATGTCGGGCGTGATCGAGGAGATTCCGCTCCCCGACCTGCTCCAGCTGCTGTCGACCAGCCGCAAGTCGGGCGTGCTCTCGGTCAACAACGGCGTCAGCCTCGGCAAGATTTTCCTGCGCAAGGGCCAGATCTACTTCTCGACGATCAACGAGGACTTCTCGGTCAGCCCGCAGAAGGCGATCTACCGGATGCTGACCTGGGAGGCCGGCACGTTCGAGCTCGAGCCCGGTGGTGAGATGCAGGTGATGAACGAGGTGCAGGAGTCCACCGAGGGCCTCCTCATGGAGGGTGTGCGCCAGCTCGACGAGTTCCGGAATCTCCAGAGGCAGCTGCCCCCGCTCGGTTCGCCGCTCGCCGTGCCAACGCCGCTCGCCGGCAAGTTGCGCGACCTCACCCCGTCGGAGCTCGACACGTTCCAGCTCGTCCTCGACCATGGCCAGCTGCAGAAAGTGCTCGATAACTTTCCGGGTACCGACCTCGACGCAGCGCAGAACGTCATCAGCCTGATGAAGCGCGAGTTCGTCGTCGTTCCGTGAGCTAGACTTTTTGCGATGGCCCCGTGTCCATCGCATGTCCGGATCGAGAGCGTCGACGCCGACGCGCGGCTGCGGAGCCCGTACCGCGGCATCGTGACGACGAGCCGGCCGATCCTGCGCCTGACGGTATCGATCGCGCCGCGCGGCATGCTGGCATGCGAGGTCACGATCGACGTCGACGACACGTCGGTCGAGATCTGCGATCACCGCGGCTGCTTCGCGGTCGGCGCGATCGATCAGCTGTTCGTCGTCGAGCGCCAGCCGCCGGCCTGGCGGTTTCTGACCTGGTTCGGCGTGTTCGCGCGCCGGAGCGGCCGCGCCGATCGGCTGCTGCTCGAGACTCCCGACGGCCGGGTCGCGCGGTTTGTCGAGCGCACGATCGAGGAGCGTCTCGGGTTGCGTGACGAGCCGGTCCGCGGCGAGCTGCGCGTCGCAGATTCATGATACGACGATCGCCGTGATCCGCGAGGCGGCCTCGATCATCTTGCTCCGGCGCGCCGAGCCCGGCATCGAGGTGTTGCTGCTCCGCCGACACCGCGGCTCGAGCTTCATGGCATCGGCCTCGGTGTTTCCCGGCGGCGCCACCGAGCCGGGAGAGGACGCGCGCACCGCGGGCGTTCGCGAGCTGTTCGAGGAGGCGGGCGTGCTGCTCGCGAAGCAGAAGCTCGATCGCGACTCCGACACGCTCGAGCTCGGCGGCACCGAGCGGATCCGCGCACGCATCCTCGCCGGTGCGCCCGCGCAGGATGCGCTCGATCTCGCGGGCCTGAGCTGGGCGACCGACGCGCTCGTCCCGTGGTCGCACTGGATCACGCCGTCGATCGAGCCGAAGCGGTTCTCGGCCCGGTTCTTCGTCGTCGAGATGCCCGCCGGCCAGGAGCCGCGCTTCGACGCGACCGAGACGGTCGATCAGATCTGGATCTCGCCCGCCGAGGCGATCGCGCGCGCGGCCGAGCTGAAGCTGCCGCCGCCGCAGGTGCGCACGTGCTGGGAGCTCGCGCAGTGCACCGACCTGCGCGCGGTCCTGCTCGCCGGTCGCCAGCGCGCGGACGAGCCACACCCGATCATGCCGCGGCTCGCGCCGGGCGACCGCCCGTGCCTGCTCCTGCCCTGGGATCCCGAGTACCTGACGAAGGGCACCGGCGAGAGCACACCGCTGACGTACCAGCCGCGGTGGGCGGTCGGTCCGAGTCGGTTCATCCTGGAGGACCGCACGTGGAAGCACGTCGACGCACCTGGTTCGACGACCGCGGGCTGAGACTCGAGAACGGCCGCGCGCTGCCGTTCTACGCCGGTGCGATGCACTACTGGCGCGTCGCGCCCGCGCACTGGGCGGCGTGCCTGCGCGCGATCCACTCGCTCGGCCTCACGCTCGTCGAGACCTACGTGCCGTGGCGCGTCCACGAGCCCGAGGCCGGGCGGTACGCGTGGACCGGCGAGCGAGACCTCGCGCGCTTCATCGAGGCCGCGTGGGCGGCGGGCCTCTCCGTCGTGCTGCGGCCGGGCCCGCACGTCAACGCCGAGCTGACCAGCTTCGGGTTCCCGGACTGGGTGCTCGCCGATCCGGCGTGTCAGGCACGCACTGCGCACGGTACGCCGGCGTGGCTGCCGGTGCCGCCGCGCGCGTTTCCGATCCCGTCGTACGCGTCGACGATGTTTCACGGTCACGTGCGGGCGTGGTACGCGGCGGTCGCCGAGGTGGTCGCGCCGTACCTCGGTCCCGATGGCCCGGTGGTCGCGATCGGCGTCGACAACGAGGCGCAGCACTTCTTTCGCACCGGCGCGTTCGATCTCGACTACCACCCCGATGCGCTGACCTGGTGGCGCGAGCACTCCGGCCTCGACGAGCCGCCGCGCGAGTGGCGCGCCGCCGATGCCGCGCGCTGCGCGCTGTGGCTCAAGCACAAGGACGAGTACATCGGCCGCGCGCTCCACGCGTTCGCCGGCATGCTCGACGAGGTCGGGCTCGGCGGCATCGCGCGGTTCCACAACCTGCCGCCGGGGCATCATGGCCACTACGATCTGCGCCGGATCCAGACCGCGATCGGCGGACCGGTCGGCATCGACGCGTACACCCCGCGGGCGCAGCTCGCGGAGCTGCGGCGGCGTGCGATCGCGCTCGCCGGCAACGCGGCGCCGCTGCCGCTCGCGCCCGAGGTCGGCGTCGGGTTCTTCCCGTGGTTCCCGCCGCTGGATGCCGCGGACGATCCGACGCGCGAGCGCGATCAGCTGCTCACCCTGCTCGCGGCCGGCGTGCGCGGCTTCAACCTGTTCATGGCCGTCGAGCGCGACCGCTACTACGGTGCCGCGATCTCGACCGACGGGCGCGTCGAGGCGAGCTGGATCGCGCCGCTCGTCGCCGCGCTCGCCGAGGTCGACTGGCCGGCGCTGCGACGGCGGCCGCTGATCGCGCTCGTCGACACGCGGGCGGATACCCGGCTCGGCCTCGCGTCGAACATGCTCGATCCGGTCACCCCGATGCTCGCCGAGGTGCTCGCGCTCGGTCCCGGTGGCGCCGCCGAGCTCGGCTCCGATGCCGCGGCGATCGCGGCGCGGCGCTGGCAGACCGCGATCGCGCGCGCACTCGAGCTCGCGCAGGTGCCGTACGCGATCGTCGACGAGGCGGCGCCCGAGGACGAGCTCGCGCAGTACCGCGCGGTGGTCGCGCCGACGCTCGACCGCATCGATCGCGGCCTGTGGCAGCGGCTCCGCGCGCTCGCCGAGCACAAGCGCTGCATCGTCGTGATCGGCCCGCGCTCGCCGACCCGGGACGAGCTCGATCAGCCGCTCGCCGACCCGGCGCCGAAGCGGATCGGCAAGCTCAACGAGGCGTCGCTCGACGACGTCGCCGGACTCGCCGACGATCTGGCCGCGCTCGCCGGCGAGCTGGCCGAGGACTGGCACGTCGAGCGTCCCGACGACGTCCGCACGATGGTGTATGCCGATGGCGCCGGCGTCGCGCGCGTCGTGTTCGTCGTCAGCGACGCCGACCGGCCGGTGACCGCGACGCTCCTCGCGAGCGAGACCGCGGCGGTGCTGCGCGATCCGCTCGCCCGCGAGACCCTGCGCGTCGACGGCGGCAAGGTCAGCGTCGCGCTGCCGGCGCGCGGCGTGCGCATGCTGATCGTCGAGTAGCTCAGGGACCGCGGTCGGGCGCGATCAGCGCGCCGAGGCCGGCGATGGCGCCGAGCACGCCGGCGACCAGCAGCAGGTGCAGACCGGCGCCGAGGCCCGCGGTGACGTCGGGGTGCTCCATGCTGACCTGATAGAACAGGAGCCACACGCCCGCGTTCGCGAGGCCGAGCCCGATCGCGATCAGTGCGGCGAGCCGGCCCATCTTGCGTCGCGCCCCGGCGAGCGCACCGAGGAGCGCGAGCGCGGCGGCCGGCACGTAGCATGCGACCAGCGCGCTGCGATAGCGCGCGAGCTCGGCGTCGAACATCGTGACGAGCCGCTGGGCCTCCGCGCTGGTCACCGTGGCCGGGCGCGCGCCGTCGAGCAGCTCGTCGACATCGTCGATGCCGCGCACGATCTGATACGCGCTGACCGAGCCGGCGATGTGCTCGGCGCGGCTGTGAAACGTGATGAACGGCAGGAAGAACCCGACCACGCCGGCGATGCCGCCGATCACCACGAGGTACTTCCACGCCTTCACGGCGCGAGCTTACCGCTACGAGCCGGTGTGACGGACGGGGCCGGTCGGATCTTCATCCTCGAAGTTGCGCACCGGCCGGAGGTCCTTCGCGAGCCGATTGACGATCGCGATCAGCTCGTCCGGCTCGCAGGGCTTGGGCAGGAACGCGGTGGCGCCGATGCGCGCGGAGATCTCCGGTGCGTACGGCGATGGCGACACGAGCACCAGTGGCGGTGCATCGGGCAAGGCATTCATGCTCTGCGAGAGCTCGACGACACCGACGCGCGGATCGTACGAGTCGACGACGACGGCATCGATGCCGCCCTCGCTGATCCGCAGATACGCTTCGCGGAGCGTGATCGCGAGCAGCACTTCGTGCCCCGCCTCCCGCATCGCCGACCCCCACTGGTCGCGCGTATCTTGATCGGACTCGACGAGGAGAATACTACCCACACTCGGAGCGTACCGCGGATCGTCGGCGGGGTGTGGCCTCGCACCTTGAAGGTGGGCTACGAGCTCTGATCGCTCGGCGGCGTCGACTTGCGCTTCGCGCGCTCGTGGCCTTCGTGCCAGCCGATTTCCTTCGTCAGCTGCATCGCGTCCTGCATGCGGCCCGGCTGCACGACCGCCCCGCGCGATGGCGTCTCGGTGAGGAGTAACTCCGCGGTGGCGCGGCGATCACCGAGGTTGCGCATCTCGGCGATCGCGGCCTGGCGGTAGCGCTCCGCCTTGCCCCCGAGGCCGGCCTTGTCGCACAGGGACGCGAGCAGCTGCTGGACGCGGGCGGCACCGAGCCGCGAACGCACTCTTTGCGCGTGGAACAGCGCCGCCTCGGCGAGGCGCAGTGCCCGGTACGAGTCGCCGGCGCTGTCGACGAGCTGCGCCTGCGCGCGCAGCACGCGCCAGAACGAGGTGGGGCCGTCGATCGCGGTGAAGCCCTCGCCGAGCGTGGCGAGGTCGACGCACTCGACGAGCTCGCGGTTCGCGGTGTCGGGATCGCCGGCGCGCTGCAGCGCGGTCGCGAGGTCGAGGTAGAGCTCGCAGACGAGGTTCATGTCACCCGAGCCGATCGCGCGGCCGACGCCGCGGCGAAGTGACGCGATCGCGCCGTCGATGTCGCCCTCGGAGAGCGCGATCGCCGAGCTCGCGCGATCGATCATCGCGACGAGCAAGGGGGAGCTCGACCAGTCGCGCGCCTCGGCGAGGATGCCGCGCGCCAGGGCGGTCTCGCCGCGCGTACGCAGCACGTCGGCGAGCCGCACCGAGAGCGCGACGAACTGCTGCTCGGCGCCGTGCTCGATGTCGCCCGACTGCACGGCCTGGCGAACCGCGACGAGCGCGCGATAGAAGAACTGGCCGGCGCCCTGGTCGTCGAGCTGCTCGGCCGCGTGATCGCCGGCCATGCGCAACAGCTCGACGGCGTCCTTCGCGTGGCCGGCGAGGTCGTGGTGGTGACCGAGCAGACCGATGTCGTGCGACAGCGACTGGACGGCGGCGGCGGCGCTCGCGTGCAACGACCGGCGCACGTCGGCCGGGGTGGCGTCGTAGACGATCTCGCGCACGAGCCGGCTCGTGAACGTCAGCTCTCCCGACGGATCGCGGCCGAGCACGCCGTGCAGCTCGGCGTCGGCGAGCGCGGGCTCGAGGGTCTCGGTCGGCATCATCGAGCGCAGCAGGTCCGACTGCGGCTCGATGCCGAGTACGGCGGCAGCCTGGATCACGTCGCGGGTCGACTGGGCGAGCATCGACAGCCGCGCGGCGACGAGATCGGGCAGCTTGACGCGCGTGTCCTCGGCCTTGCCGCCCTCGAGCAGGTAACGGACGACGTGGTCGATGTGGCCCGGGTACGCGCGCGTGGTCTCGAACAGGTGCTGCACCGTCGGCAGACCGCGCACGCCAGCCGCGGCGAGCTTGCCGGCGATCGCCTCGAGGTCCTTGGCGTCGAGCGCGCCGATCTCGAGCCGCTTCACCGACGCCGGCCACTGCTGGCCGAAGCCGGGAGTCGCGGTCAGCACGATCGGCGGCAGTGCGAGGTCCGCGCTCTCGGTGGCGCGGCGCAGGATCTCGAGGCTCGGCTCGTCGAAGCGGTCGATGTCCTCGCAGACGATCGCGACCTTCGCGTGCACGGCGCTGCGCTCGATCGCGCGCAGGGCCGACCACACCATCTCGCGGCGGCGCACCGGTGGCTCCAGCTCGAGTAGCGTCGTTGGCTGGCCGAACAGCTGCGCGATGCCCGGCACGTCGCGCTCGTTGAGCCCGATCGCGAGTACCGCGTCGCGCAGCTCGAGCTCGCTCGACACCGCGGGGAGCTGGAGGATCGCGGCGAGCAGCGAGCGCATCGGATAGAACGGCGCGGCGAGCCCGCTCGGATCGGGGCCGATCTGGTAGATGACCCGGCCATCCGCGAGCAGGTCGCTGTAGACCTTGCGGAGCAGCGTCGAGCGGCCGGTGCCCTCGTGGCCCACCAGCATGAGCCCGCCGTTCGAGCCCGGCGACCGTCGCATGTGCTCGACGATGATCCGCTGCTCGGCGACGCGGCCGGTGAATGGCAGCGGCAGCGCGTCCGTCGTGTCGGTGACCGACGGGACCTCGAACGTCTTCGAGATGCGGATCCGCGGCGTGCCGCACTCCGGGCAGAACTTGAACGATGGCGTGACCGCGGCGCCGCACGCCTCGCACCTGTCGACCGCCGGCAGCGCACGCATGCGCGCACGAATGCCGAGCAGCGCCTCGCGCATCTCCGAGGCCGAGGTGTAGCGATCCGACGGGTGCTTCGCGAGTGCCTTGCTGATCACCGCGTCGAGCTCGCGCGGGACGCCCTCGCGGCGCTGCGTGAGCAGCGTCGGCTGCGCCTTGAGGTGGTTGGTCAGGATCTCGGTCGTCGAGCCGGCGAAGAATGGGGTCTTCTCGGCGAGCAGCTCGTAGAGGATGATGCCGACCGCGTAGATATCCGACGCGAACGACGGCGGCGCGCCGCTGATCACCTCGGGCGCCATGTACTCGGGGGTGCCCGAGATCGACCGGTCCTCCGCCTCGCGGACCCCGGTGACGAGGCGGGCGATGCCGAAGTCGACGATCTTGACGAGATCGATGCCGGCGCGGCGCTGGTCGACGATGATGTTGTCGCTCTTGAGATCGGCGTGCACGACGCCGGAGAGGTGCGCTTCCTCGATGCCGGCGAGTGACTGGCACACGACATCGATCACGCGCTCGACGCCGAGCGGGTTCTCGTTGACGAGCAGCTGCGTCAGGGTGGGCCCCTTGACGTACTCCATCGCGAGATAGAGCAGGCCGTCGGGCGCCTGGCCGTAGTCGATGATCGAGACGCAGTTCGGATGGTTGAGGCGCGATGCGCTGGTCGCCTCGTCGCGGAACCGGCGGATCATCTTGGCGTCCGCGGACAGCTCCTCGTTCAGGAGCTTGACCGCGACGGTGCGGCCGAGCGCGATCTGGTCGGCCTTGTACACGGCGCCGGAGCCACCGATGCCGATGCATGCGGTCAGCCGAAACTTCTCGCCAAGCACCCGCCCGACGAGCTTCAGCGACTTGGCGACCTGCTCCTGCATATGGTCCGTCATCGCCCGCCCAACCTCCAGCGTAGCGAATTCCCCAAGTCAGTAGTGAGACAAAGCCGCAAGGTGGTCACCGATAATTTCAGGCACGATCGACGAAAACAGCGATCCATTGACCGACCCCGATACACATGGTTGCAAGGCCAAGTCGGGTGGTCGTCAGCGCAAGATCGGTGATCAGAGAAATCACCATACGCGCTC
>DAIRFU010000245.1:0-9569 GCA_036794935.1 Kofleriaceae bacterium
CATCAGGTCGATCGTCTCCTGCGCGATCGAGGCGGTCTCGCCGCCCGGCGTGGTCGCCAGGATGTGGTCGATCAGCAGCGGCAGGTCGTCCTTGCGCTCGCGCAGCGGTGGCACGTGCACGCGCGCGACCGCGAGCCGGTAATAGAGATCCTCGCGGAACCGGCCGCGGTTGACCTCGACGCCGAGATCGCGGTTCGTCGCCGCGACGATGCGGACGTCGACCTCCATCGTCTTGGAGCCGCCGACCCGGCGGACCTCCTTGCGCTCGAGCACGCGCAGGAGCTTGGGCTGCATGCCGAGCGGGAGCTCGCCGATCTCGTCGAGGAACACGGTGCCGCCGTGCGCGCGCTCGAACGCACCGGCGTAGCTGTTCGTCGCGCCGGTGAACGCACCGCGCTCGTGGCCGAACAGCTCGCTCTCGATCAGGTTCGGCGGGATCGAGCCGCAGTCGAGCACGACGAACGGGCCCTTCTCGCGCGGCGAGTGATCGTGAAGGGCCTCGGCGACCAGCTCCTTGCCGGCGCCGGTCTCGCCGGTGACGAGTACGGTGGTATCGGTACGCGCGAGCTTCTCGAGGCGCGCGAACATCTCGCGCATCTTCACCGAGCGGCCGATCATCGAGCCGAATCGATCGGTATCGGCGAGCTCGATCTCGACGCTCTCGCCCAGCGGTTCGAACTTGAGCCGCGTGCTGCCGAGCGCGATCTGCGCGGCGGGCTGGATGTAGACGTCGTTGATGCGCAGGCTCGACACGTACGTGCCGTTCGTCGAGTCGAGATCGCGCAACCGGTAGCCGCGATCATCGAGCCGGATCTCGCAGTGCAGCCCGGAGACCTTGCTGTCGGTGAGCTGGACGTCGTTGCCGCGCCGTGCCCCGATCCGGATCACCGGCGCCTCGACGTCGCGAACCAGGCCGGCGTCCGGCCCGCTGGTCACCTCGACGCGGCAGCGGCGCAGCCGCGCGCTGGTCGCGCGACCTCCGACATAGGTCACCCAGGTCCCGGAGCGCAGGTCATCGACCGCCATGCGGCGGGCACGTTACCACAACGTCCGGATTCTCGACCCCCGCGCTATTCGACCGCGCCCGGCGCACCGATCCCACGCGGCACCACGCCCACCGAGATCGACAACGAGTCCTCGCGCGACACGGCCATGTGCCACCAGCGCGCCGGGATGTAGAGGAAGTCGCCGGCCACGAGCAGCGCGGTCTGCAGCGCCGAGGTCTCGGCGTGATAGCGGTTGAAATCAGGTGGTGGAAACGGCGCATCCGCCTCGACCGTGTTCGGCCGGAAGTAGTAGTCCTTGCTGCCCGCCGTCTGGGCGATGAACACGTCCTCGGCGTCGTAGTGCCAGCCAAAGCCGTGCGTGCGGCCGGGCGTCACGAAGATCTGGATCTGCACGATGCCGGGCAGCGCGCGTTCAAACCCGGCGGCGAGCGCGGCGAGGCGCGGATGACAGCGCTCGGTGCGCCGCAGACAGACGCCGATCCCCATCCGCATGTACGCGCGCAGCTCGTCGAGATCGCGCGGCGCGGGTAGCGGCAGCCCGGCGCCCTTGGCGCACACGATCGTGTTCGGTGGCGGCTCGGCACGCAGCACCTCGTCGAGCACGGCCCAGTCGAGCACGGCGAGTGCACTGCGCGCGGAGTGCGGCAGCGCGAGAGCAAAACGGTGCAGATACGCACGCTCCAGCTCGTCGAGCGTGAGCGGCGCCAACCATTCGGCGAGCATGGCGGCGGCCAAAGCAAGTCGTGCGCCGACCCGCCCTCGCGGCCGGCGCGACGCGTGCCAACCTGTCGCCGGCCCGACGTGCACGCGGACTGGCTGGCAACCAGACGCGTCGCGCCCCGGCAGGATCCGCGGGGTTGGCGCGGCCTGCACGTTGCTAAGCTCGGGCCCATGTCCGCGATCGTGTCGCTGCTACGCGTGATGACGTTGCGTGATGCCGAGGCCATGACGCTCGAGGCCGGCAAGGTGCCGAGCCTGCGCCGCCGCGGCCAGGTCGAACCGATGGCGATGCCCGCACTCGACGCGCAGATGCTCGCCGACTTCATCGCGCCGCTGATCGCCGGCACGTCCCTCGACGGGATCCCGCTGATGGTCTCGTTCGCCGACGCCGAAGGCCTCGTCTACCCGGTCACCGTCGAGAAGCTGCCGGCTGGACTGAAGCTCGTGATCCGGCGCCCCGCGCCCGCGAGGCCCCGGCTCTCTCCCGCTTCCGCGCCGGCGGCGCCCGCACCCTCCACGCGCACCGCCGCGCCTGCACCGATCGCGGACGCCCGGCACGTCGTCCCCGGCGATGGGGCCCGCGCCGATCGCGCACGCGCCCTCGAGCTACTCCACCGCCTGCTCGCAGCTCCCATCGCGATCGCACGCGAGCGCGGTGCGTCCGACCTCGTGCTGTCGACCGGGCACGGCCCGCGCGTGCGCATCGACGGGCGGCTCGAGGCACTGGATGTCCCGATCGACGATGGCGACCTCGCCGCCTGCGTGCACGCGCTCGGCGGCGGCGACGCGGGCGTCAGCGCCGACCTGGGGACCGAGCTCGATGGCGTCCGCGTGCGCGTCAACGCGTTCGATCACCTGAACGGCTGCGCGATCGCCGCCCGCCTCATCCGCGAGGACGTGCCCTCGCTTGCCGAGCTCGCCCTGCCCGCCGAGCTGGCCGCGATCGTCGACCAGCGCGATGGTCTCGTGCTCGTATGCGGCCCGACCGGATCCGGAAAGTCGACGACGCTCGCATCGTTGATCGATCTCCTCGACCAGCGCCGCGCCGCCCACGTGATCACGCTCGAGGATCCGATCGAGTACCGATTCGCCGGGCGCCGCTGCCTGATCCATCAGCGCGAGATCGGCACGCATGTTCCGTCGTTCGCGGCCGGCCTCCGCGCCGCGTTGCGCGAGGCGCCCGACGTGATCTTGCTCGGCGAGCTACGCGATCGCGACACGATCGCGGCCGCGCTGACCGCCGCCGATACCGGCCACCTGGTGCTCGCGACCCTGCACGCGCCGAATGCGGCAGGCGCGATCGATCGCGTGATCGATGCATTCCCGGACAGCCAGCAGCGCCAGGTCCGTCAGCAGCTCGCGGCCTGCCTGCGCACGATCGTCACTCAGTTCTTGCTGCCGCGCCGCGACGGCGGCCGCGTGCCCGCGACCGAGCTCGTCCCGGTCACCCCCGCCGTGTGCAACATCATCCGCAAGGGCGATCTCCACACGCTGCCGACCGCGATCCAGTCCGGCCGCGACGCGGGCATGATCCCGCTCGAGCGCTCGCTCGCCCGGCTGCTCGACAGCGGCGTGGTCGCGCCCAAGGTCGTGCAGCGAATCGCCGCCGACCACGACCTGCTCGCGGCGCTCGCGGGCAAGCTGCGGTAGCCGGCGCGATGCTCTCGGGCCCCACGCTCGTCACAGATCGCGCGGCGTGACGCCGAGACGCCTGCCGACTCTGGGCGCGAGCAGCGAGCGGTGGCACGCTGCGGGCTCGGCCTCGTAGCAGAGCAGCGCGACGCGATGACCACGCGCGGTCTCGGCGACGCTCGCGACCGCGTCGTCGGCATGCGCGAGGTATGCGGCATAGCGGGCGAGCAGCTCGTCGCGCGGGATCGTGTCCTCGAGCTTGCGGTAGGGGTTTCCCGCCTCGCGCATGTGGACGTACTCGATCCCGACCGCCGCCAGCGCCGCGCCGAGCGGCGTCTTCGAGAAGCCACGCCGGCGCGACAGCGGCAGCCCGCGAATATCGATCACGCGATCGATCCGGTTGGCGGCGAGCATCGCGAGCACTTCGTCGAGCGCGCGGCCCTCGTAGCCGATCGTGAACAGCGCGGTGCGCGGCACGGCTCGTATATAGCGCGGCTACGGCTTCTTGAACCGTGCGCGGTCGAGGCCGTGCCGCTCGACGAGCGCCCACAGGTTCTTGCGGTCCATGCCGGCGGCGCGCGCGGCCTGCGCCAGATTGCCGCGGTGGACCCGGAGCAGCTCGGTCAGGTAGCTGCGCTCGAACGTGTCGATCGTCTGCTGCTTGAGCTCGCGGAACGGCCGCGTCACGTCGACGCGCACGCTCGCCGGCTCGGCGGCCGGCAGCGCGATGTCATCCTCCTCGATCGCGGTGCCGGCGGCGACGACCATCGCCTGGTGGATCTTGTTCTCGAGCTCGCGCACGTTGCCGGGAAACGGATAGGCGGCGAGCCGCGCGAGTGCACCGGCGGACACGCCCTCGACCTGGCGGCCGAGCCGCGCGCGGTACTTCTGCACGAAGTGGTGGACGAGCAGCGCGATATCCTCGGGCCGCTCGCGTAGCGGCGGCAGGTGCATCGGGAACACGTTGATGCGGTAGTAGAGGTCCTGCCGGAACCCGCCGCGCGCGACGAGCTGATCGAGATCGCGGTTCGTCGCGGTGATGATGCGGACGTCGACGCGTCGATCCTGGTCGTCTCCGATCCGGCGGAACTCCTGTGACTGGAGCACGCGCAGGAGCTTGGCCTGAAGCGGCAATGGCAGCTCGCCGATCTCGTCGAGGAACAACGTGCCGGTGTGTGCCGCCGCGAGCAGGCCCTCGCGATCGCGCGTCGCGTCGGTGAATGCACCGCGGACGTGGCCGAACAGCTCGTCCTCCAGCAGCGTCTCGGGGATCGCCGCGCAGTTGACCACGACGAACGGTGCATCGTGACGCGGCGAGGAGTTGTGGATCGTGCGCGCGACCAGCTCCTTGCCGGTGCCGCTCTCCCCGAAGATCGCGACCGTGACCTCGGTCGCCGCGACCATCGCGATGCGATCGTAGAGCTCCTTGATCCACGAGCCCGAGCCGATGATGACGTCGCTCTTGCGCGGCCGCCGCTTGTCGCCCCGCGCCTCGCCCGGCGCGCGGCGCCCGACCCGGAACGCGAGCTCGGCGGCGACGAACGGGCGCGCGATGACGTCGGCCGCACCACACCGCGTGGCGAGCGCGATGCCGTCGGGGCCACCCGCGATGAGCACGACGCGTGCGCTGCCGCCGGCCGACGCCAGCTCGCGCACGAGCGCCGCGCTCGGCGCCGGATCCGCGTCGAGCACGATGACATCGAACGGCTGGCCGCCGCGGAGCAGGCCGAGCGCGCCGTCGCGCGTCACCCAGGCCACCTCGCTCGCGAGGTCACCGAGGAGCTCGGCGATCACGTCACGCGTCGACGAGCTGCGGTCGACGACGAGCACCCTCGGCACCATCGGCCGATTGTACCCGGCAAGTAGCTACCAGTCCTTGTCCGGATCTTTCGCGCGCCCACTCGCGCGGCGCCGCGCGCCCTCGCGCTGGAGCTGCCGCGAGTAGTCCTCGAGATCGTCGAGCTTGCCGTCGGTCGGCGTCTTCGGGCCCTGCGGATGCGTGCGGCCCGCGTGCTGGCGCTTGCTGCCCGGGTTGTCGCCCTGCGGATCGTCCGAGCCCTGCTTGTCACCCTGCGGCTCACTCTGCGAGCCCTGCCCGTTACCTTGCTGCTGCGGGTCGCCTTGCTGCTGGCCCTGCGGGCCTTGCTGCCCTTGCTGCTGCCCCTGCTGGCCTTGCTGCCCCTGCTGGCCCTGCTGGCCTTGCTGCTGCCCCTGCTGGCCTTGCTGCTGCCCCTGCTGACCCTGCTGGCCTTGTTGACCTTGTTGACCCTGCTGGCCCTGCTGGCCCTGTTGACCCTGCTGGCCCTGCTGGCCCTGCTGGCCCTTGCCTTGCCCCTGTTGCTGCTGCTGCTGCTTCTTCTGGCGGCGCTTGAGCGCGAGCTCGAGATTCAGCCGTGCATCGGCAAAATCGGGCGCATCCTTGAGCGCGTTCTTGTACGCCTCGACCGCGTCCTCGAGCTTGTCCTGGTTCAAGAGCGCGTTACCGCGGTTGTAGCTCGCCTGCGCGCGAACGCGTGGATCGTGCGACGCGTGCGCCTGCTTGAGGCTCTCGAGGCCGCGCTCGACGAGCCGGCCACGCTCGGCAACATCCTCGGTCTGGTTCGCCTTCGCGAGCTCCGCGGTGCCGCGGTCGTACGCGAGGCCGGCCGGATCGACGCCGCCATCCTGCGCCGCGCGATCGTACGCCTCGAGCGCCTCGTCGTAGTGGCCCTCGACGAACGCCTGGTTGCCGGCCTCGACGTCGGGATTCGGCGCGCGGAACGGCTCCCAGCCCGCGAGTGCGAGCACGAGGAGCGGCATGGCCAGCCGGCGCGTCACCGACACCCGGCGATCATGACACGGCCGTGCCGTCACGGCTCCTCCGGATAGCGGCGGCGCCGCCGGGTCGCGATCGCCGCCTCGATCACGAGCAGCACGAGGCCGGCGAACAGAAACGGCTGGAAGATGTCCTTGGCCTCGGCGATCCGCTTCGTCGCGAGGCCGCGGTTGACCGCGCGCAGCGCATCGACGATCGGCATCGGATCGACATCGCCGCGCTCGGCCGCGACGAAGTAGCGCTGTGGATCGCCGGCCGTCTCGGCGAGCTGCTTCATGCCCGCGTCGTCGCGCCTGGACACCACGGTCGCGCCATCCTTCGTGTGCTTGACCGCGTCGGTGGGCCGGCCCTCGTAGTCGACCTCGTGGACGACGCCGCCCTGCGTGGTACCGACGCCGACGACGAACACCGCGATGCCGAGCTCGCGCGCCGTGGCGACCTCGCGCATCGCCTCGCTGTCGGGATCGCCGCCGTCGGTGAAGATCACGATCGCCTTGCCGCGCTCGACCTTCTGCTCGATGACGTCGTCGTCGGGCGGCTTGTCGGTTGGATCGAGACTCTCGCCGGGCAGCGGATCACCGCCGTGACCGCGCCGGCCGATCCGCGCACAGCCGAGGTCATCGTAGAGATCGGGCCGCAGCAGGCAGCGCGACACCCGGAAGACCTCGGCGAGGTTCGAGCCGGGCGGCAGATCGGCGGGGCCGAGATCGTAGAGGAAGCGCACCGCGACCTGGTGGTCCTCGGTGAGCGGGAAGTGCGACGCGGCCCCCGCGAACACGACCGGGCCGACGCGATCCTCCGGCAGCTCGTCGACGACCGCGGTGGCCAGCTCTCTCGCGCGCGCCAGCCGCGTCGGCGGGATCCGCTTCTCCGTCATCTCGGGCGTCGGGCCGACGTCGTCGACGAGCATCGACTTCGAGACGTCGACCGCGATGACGAGATCGAGGCCGTGGATCTCGACCTGGCGCGTGCCGGCGACCTGCGGGCGCGCGAGCGAGAACAGGACGAGCGCGACGCCGAGCTGGATCACGACGTGCTTGATCGCGCGCCGCCGCGGCGACGCGGTCACCATCACCTTCTGGAGCACCGGCAGCTCGCCGAGCCGCAGCGCGAGCCGGCGCCGCTGCGCGCGATCGTGGAGGAACAACCCGAGCAGCAGCACCGGCGCGATGCCCGCGAGCCACAACAGGTCGGGGTTCGCGAACGTCACGGCAACCTCCGCAGCCGGGTGTGCGAGAGCACGAGCTCGAGCGCGAGCAAGAGCAATGCGAGCGCGGCGAACGGCACGAACAGCTGCTGGTCGGGCACGCGCTCGGAGACCGTCCGCTTCGTGGTGTCGAGCTGCGTGCGCACGGTCTGAAAGCCGCGGTCGAATGCGGCGTAATCGGACGCGCGGAAGAACTCGCCGCCGGTGACGGCCGCGATGTTGCGTAGCGTCGCCGGGTTGACCGACATGCCGCCGAACAGATCCGACTCCTCGCGACCGACGAGCAGCGTGTAGACCTTGATGCCGAGCTTCTGGGCGACGCGCGCGGCCTCGTCGGGATCGAAGCGGGTGACCCAGTTCGAGTCGCCGTCGGAGAGCAGGATCACCACCTTGCTCTTCGCGTCGGAGCGGCGCAGCTGGGCGACCGCGAGGGCGAGGCCATCACCGATCGCGGTGCCGAGCTCGGGGACGTCGCCGATCACGAGGTCGGCGACGATCTTCTCGAGCATCTTGCTGTCGTGCGTGAGCGGACACTGCAGCATCGCCTGCTGGCCGAAGATGACGAGCCCGATGCGGTCGTTTCGGTTGCGGCGGAGGAAGCGCCGGATCACGCGCTGCGCGGCGTCCATGCGGTCGCGCGGCATGTCGGTCTCCTCCATCGACTTCGACATGTCGACGACGAGCACGATGTCGATCGAGTCGATCTCGTGCTTGACCGTGCGGTAGGTCTCCGGCCGCGCCAGCGCGAACGCGAGCGCGACGACCGCGATCACGCGAAGCGCCCCCGGGACGTCGGCGAGCAACGCACCCGCGCCGCGTGTCTCGATCAGCTTCACCTGCGAGAACGCCATCGCGGCGGTGCGGCGCCGCCGCAGGTGGAACGCGATGACCCCGACGAGCACGGCCCCGCCGACGAGCAAGATCGCGCGGGGCGACTTCCACGCGACCTCGCGGAGCTCCTCGCCGCGCTGCGCCGCGCCGAACGCGAGCGCGATGACGTGCCTCGCCTCGCTCCACAGCCGGCCGACCGGGACCTCGAAGATCGCCGACGCGACCGCCACGATCACGAGGCCGATGCCCAGGACGAGCAACCAGGGCCACAGTGCGCGCAGCACGCGCTCGCGCGATCGCGTGCGCGCGCCTGCCGCCGGTTCGGTCACGCGGCCGCCTCCTTCGTGGGCTCGCCGCGCGTGGTGGCGATGATCAGCCGGCGGGCCGCGTCGAGCACGCCATGCGCGTCGTCCCGCGACGCGCGCAACCCGCCGTACTTGACGATGTCGCAGCGCTCGAGCCACGCGGCGACCTGCGCGCGCTCGGTCTCGGGCGCGACCTGCGCGAGCGAGCGCAACAGCTCGGCGCTCGTCAGGTCGATGGTGGTGACGTGGTATCGCGCGCCGAGGTACTCGCGAAGGACGCCGACCATCTCGGCATAGCCGAGCTTGCGGTCGTCGTCGCGCTCGAGCACGCCCGAGCGCTCGATCGCGAGCAGCTGCTCGAGGGCGCGCTCGCTGGTCATGTCGATGCGCCGCGGCGCCGGCGCCGACGCCACGAGCGTGCCGATCAGCGTGCGCACCCGGCGGCGCCGCCGGTTGCGGACGTACAGAACCCCGATCCCGGCGGCGAGCACCGCCGCGGCGCCGGCGGCGAGCCACAGCCAGAACCAGTCGCGGCTCATCAGCCGCACCGGCGGCGTGTTGCCGCGCATCAGCTTCGGATCGTCGACCAGGTCACCGAGCACGCCGGTGACCTCGAGCGGCACCGTGTTCGTGATCACCTGGCCGGCCTTGCCCTGCGAGGTGAACGTCACCGCGAGCGGCGGCACGCGCAGATCGCCGACCTCCCACGCGTAGATCGCGAGCTGCCACTCGCGCACGCGCTTGCCGTCGGGCCGCGTCGAGTCGGCGGCGACGCGCTTGCGGGCGACCTCGAACGCACCGCCGAGCTCGACGGGCTCGCGCAGATTGACTTCGCCCCCCGGCGCGTAGATGGCGGTGATGAACAGCGTGAACGTGTCGCCGAGCCGCACCCGCGACGGGCTCGCCGCCGCGCTGACCTCGGGCGGCGTGACGTCGGCGGGGATGATGATCATCGGCGGCTTCGGCACGGTGCTGCCCGAGCCTGTCGCCGAGCCCGAGCCCGAGCCCGAGCCCGTCGCCGAGCCCGAGCCTGTCGCCGGGCCCGAGCCCGT
>DAIRFU010000246.1:0-9567 GCA_036794935.1 Kofleriaceae bacterium
GCTCGAGCTGCTGCTGATGCTCATCATCATGCTGTTCTTGCCCGGCGACTACGCGGGCCCGTCGTTCATCGGCTTCGCGGTCGGCGAGTCGCTCGGCGCCGCGGCACTGCGCATCGCGGGCGGCATCTTCACGAAGATCGCCGACATCGGCTCGGACCTGATGAAGATCGTCTTCAACATCAAGGAAGACGACGCGCGTAACCCCGGCGTCATCGCCGACTGCACCGGTGACAACGCCGGCGACTCGGTCGGCCCGACCGCCGACGGCTTCGAGACCTACGGCGTCACCGGCGTCGCCCTCATCACGTTCATCCTCGTCGCGCTGCCGAACCTCCCGGGCGTCACGGCGTTCGCCCCCGACGGCACGCTCGCCGACCCCGGCGAGTGGCTCCAGACGGTCCTCCTCGTCTGGCTGTTCGCGATGCGCATCATCATGATCGTCGCGTCGACGCTCAGCTACCTGATCAACGAGGCGCTCAGCAAGGCGCGCTACAGCAACGTCACGAAGATGAACTTCGAGCACCCGCTCACGGTGCTCGTGTGGCTGACCTCGCTGGTGTCGATCGGTCTCACGTTCCTCATCTCCTACCTGCTGATCGGCCAGGGCGAGTCGACGCTGCCCTACGGTCTGTGGTGGAAGCTCTCGACGATCATTTCGTGCGGCACGCTCGCCGGCGCGATCATCCCGGAGCTGGTCAAGGTGTTCACCTCGGTCAACTCCGGCCACGTCCGCGAGACCGTCACCGCCTCGAAGGAAGGCGGCCCGTCGCTCAACATCCTCGCCGGTCTCACGGCGGGTAACTACTCGGCCTACTGGATGGGGCTCACCATCGCCGGCCTCATGGCCATCGCGTACGCGGTGAGCATGTCGGTTGGCATCGGCGAGCTGCTGTTCCGGACGAACGAGGCGGCCGGCATGCCGATGACGCTGTTCGGTTCTGGTGCCGCCGCCGCCGTGTTCGCGTTCGGTCTGGTCGCGTTCGGCTTCCTGGGCATGGGCCCGGTGACGATCGCGGTCGACTCGTACGGCCCGGTGACGGACAACGCGCAGTCGGTCTACGAGCTCTCGCTCATCGAGTCGATCCCCGGCATCGAGGACGAGATCGAGAAGGACTTCAAGTTCCGCCCCGACTTCGAGAAGGCCAAGGCGTTCCTCGAGGAGAACGACGGCGCGGGCAACACGTTCAAGGCGACCGCGAAGCCGGTGCTCATCGGCACCGCCGTCGTCGGTGCCGCGACGATGATCTTCGCGCTCATCATGCTCGTCACCAACGGCCTCCAGCCGGCGGACGTTGCCAACCTCTCGATGATCCACCCGCCGTTCCTGCTCGGCCTCGTCGTCGGCGGCGCGATCATCTACTGGTTCACGGGCGCCTCGACGCAGGCGGTCTCGACGGGCGCGTACCGCGCGGTCGAGTTCATCAAGCGCAACATCAAGCTCGACACCGACGCCGGCGCCAAGGCCTCGATCGAGGACTCGAACAAGGTCGTCGAGATCTGCACGCTGTACGCCCAGAAGGGCATGGTGAACATCTTCATGGTCGTGTTCTTCTCGACCCTGTCGTTCGCCTGCATCGACCCGTACTTCTTCATCGGCTACCTGATCTCGATGGCGATCTTCGGCCTCTATCAGGCGATCTTCATGGCGAACGCCGGTGGCGCCTGGGACAACGCGAAGAAGGTCGTCGAGACCGAGCTGCGCGCGAAGGGCACCGACCTGCACGCCGCGACGGTCGTCGGTGACACGGTCGGCGACCCGTTCAAGGACACGTCGTCGGTCGCGCTGAACCCGGTGATCAAGTTCACCACGCTGTTCGGCGTGCTCGCGGTCGGCCTCGCGCTGCAGCTGCACGCGAAGGGACACGATCACATCAAGTGGATCGTCGCGATCATCTCGCTGTTGATCTCGATGTTCTTCGCGTGGCGCTCGTTCTACGGCATGCGCATCACCGGTGCGGGTGCGGCGGATGCGGCGAGCGAGGCGAAGGCCGAAGGGGCCGGCGCGTCGCACTGATCAGCGCGACGTGTGACTCGCAGCGGGGCGCCTCCGGGCGCCTCGTCGCATTTTCGGCCGCCAGCGAGCCTTCGCCCGCGGCAGCAGTCGCTCCAGCCGCGCGGTGCCGCGGAGCTGCAGGACGGCGCGCAAGCCGAGCAGCAGCAGCACGAACGCCGACACCGCCCCGCAGACGGCGACCGCCGCGATCATCCATTCGAGCATGCTAGCGAGTCCTCACGCGCGCGACGAAATCGCGCCGCGCCGTCGCGGTGAGCGCCGTCGCCCGCACGCCGGGAGAGGTCATCCGAGGTCGATCAGAGGTCGTGCCGCCGGAATCCCCGACAGATCGGGGGCCTCGGGCGGCGGACCGGTGCCGACTGTCGCGAACAGCATCACCGCGACGACCGCGGCGAGGACGACGCGCACGGCCGACGATGGCGGCAACGACTTGCAGGCGGGCTCGGGAACCATGCACGAGCACGATTGCAACGGCAGGACCACGGGCGGCCATCCGGTCGGGCACCGCTACCTGCTCCTCACGGATCTCACCGCGGCGCGCACGAGCTCGCGATCCGGACCGACGCGCCGAGCAGCAGCGCGCACCACAGGGCCATGATGCCGATCGCGAACATCAGCGCCAGCTCCGTGCGGCATGGGCTGCGGCCGGTCGTGCGCTGCACGTGGTCGGCACCTCGATCACGACGACGCGCCGCGGCTGGCGTGACAGGTGCCACGCGAACAGCACGACGGCCATCAGCGAGCACAGCGCCGCCGATGCGACGGACCGCCAGAACCAGGTCGACACCCAGAGGTGAACGGGCACCTCGCGAATCATTGGACCGGAAAGCATGGCAGCCGACGTTGCAACGGCAAGACCAGCGCCGGATCCGGCGCAACTGCGCGAACCGTCGACGAGCACGTGCCAGCACGACGCGATGACAGCAGGTCGACAGCGCCAGAACGGCAGTGCTACGAAGCGCCATGGCCGACACGATCCGAGCACCGCGTGGCACCGAGCTTTCGTGCAAGGGCTGGCAGCAGGAAGCCGCGCTGCGCATGCTGATGAACAACCTCGACCCCGACGTCGCGGAGCGCCCGCAGGACCTCGTGGTGTACGGCGGCACCGGCAAGGCGGCGCGGAGCTGGGAGGACTATCACGTGATCGTCCGCGAGCTGCGCCGGCTCGAGAACGACCAGACGCTGCTCGTGCAGTCGGGCAGGGCCGTCGGCGTGTTCCGCACCCACGAGGAGGCGCCGCGCGTCCTGATCGCGAACTCGAACCTGGTCGGCAAGTGGGCGAACTGGGACCACTTCCGCGAGCTCGAGCGTCGCGGCCTCATGATGTACGGCCAGATGACCGCAGGCTCGTGGATCTACATCGGCACGCAGGGCATCGTGCAGGGCACGTTCGAGACGTTCGCCGCCGCCGGCAAGCAGCACTACGGCAGCGACCTCGCGGGCCGCTTCGTGCTGTCCGGCGGGCTCGGCGGCATGGGCGGCGCGCAACCACTCGCCGCGACCATGGCGGGCGCCGTGTTCCTCGGCGTCGAGATCGATCCGGCGCGCGTGCAGCGCCGCCTCGACACGCGATACCTCGACGAGCTCGCCCCGGATCTGGACACCGCGCTGCGCCGCGTCGACGAGTGCCGCGCCGCCAGGCAGGCTCGCTCGATCGCGGTCGTCGGCAACGCGGCCGATATCTACGCCGAGCTGGTGCGCCGCGGCGTGACCCCGGACCTGGTCACCGACCAGACCTCGGCCCACGATCCGCTGAACGGCTACGTGCCCCAGGGGCTCACGCTCGCGCAGGCGGCCGAGCTGCGCACCAGCGATCCCGAGGAGTACGTCCGGCGCGCGCAGGGCTCGATGGCCGTCCAGGTCGAGGCGATGGTCGCGATGCAGCGCGCCGGTGCGCACGTGTTCGACTACGGCAACAACCTGCGTGCGGGCGCCGAGCTCGGCGGCACGCCGAAGGAGGTCGCGTACGCGTATCCCGGCTTCGTGCCGGCGTACATCCGGCCGCTGTTCTGCGAGGGCAAGGGCCCGTTCCGCTGGGCGGCGCTGAGCGGCGATCCCGAGGATATCCGCGTCACCGACGCGGCCGTGCTCGACGAGATCAAGGACGACCCGATGCTGCACCGCTGGATGCAGCTCGCGCGCGAGAAGATCGCGTTCCAGGGCCTGCCGGCGCGCATCTGCTGGCTCGGCTACGGCCAGCGCCACCGGGTCGGCCTGCGCTTCAACGAGCTGGTCCGCACCGGCAAGGTCAAGGCACCGATCGTGATCGGCCGCGATCACCTCGACTGCGGCTCGGTCGCATCGCCGTATCGCGAGACCGAGGCGATGAAGGACGGCACCGACGCGGTCGCCGACTGGGCGATCCTGAACGCGCTCGTCAACACCGCGGCGGGCGCGAGCTGGGTGTCGTTCCACCACGGCGGCGGGGTCGGCATCGGCTACTCGCTGCACGCCGGGATGGTGGTCGTCGCGGACGGCACACCGCGCGCGGCGCGCTGCCTCGAGCGCGTGCTGACGACGGACCCCGGCATGGGCGTGATCCGTCACGCCGACGCCGGCTACGACGAGGCGATCCGCGCCGCCGACGAGCGCGGCGTCGTGATCCCGCGCCGCCGCACCGACTAGCGCCGGCGTCGCGCCTCGGTCACACGCGGAGCACGACCTTCAAGCACTCGTCTTCCTTGTGCGTGAAGATGTCGTAGCCGTTCGCGGCGTCGGCGAGCGGCATCCGGTGCGTGATGATGAACGTCGGATCGATGTCGCCGCGCTCGATCCGCTCGAGCAGCGGCCGCATGTAGCGCTGCACGTGGCACTGGCCGGTCCGCATCGTCAGCGATCGGTTCATGAGCGAGCCCATCGGGAACTTGTCGATGAACCCGGTGTAGACACCGATCACCGACACGACGCCGCCATTCGCGCAGGTCAGGATGGCGTCGCGCAGCGCGACCGGCCGGTCCATCTCGAGCTTCGCGACCTGCTTCGCGCGGTCGTACGCGTACTGCGCGCCGGTACCGTGCGCCTCCATGCCAACCGCATCGATGCACGCGTCGGGACCGCGCCCACCGGTCAGATCCTTGATCCGCTCGTGCAGGCCTTCCTCCGCGTAGTTGATCGCGTCGGTCGCACCCGCCCGTTGCATCGCGATCTCGAGCCGGTACGGGAACCGATCGATCGCGATGATGCGCTCGGCGCCGAGCATGCGCGCCGACGCGATCGCGAACTGCCCGACCGGGCCGCAGCCGAACACGGCGACGACCGCGCCGGGCTGGATGTTGCACATCTCGGCGCCCATGTAACCGGTCGGCAGGATGTCCGACAGGAACAGCGCCTGCTCGTCGGTCAGGTTCCCGGGGACCTTGAGCGGGCCGATGTCGGCGAACGGCACGCGCACGTACTCGGCCTGGCCACCGGCGAACCCGCCCAGCATGTGCGAGTAGCCGAAGATCCCGGCCGGCGAGTGGCCGAGCACCTTCTCGGCCATCCACGCGTTGGGGTTCGAGTTCTCGCACAGCGAGTACATCTCGGACCGACACGCGCCGCACGCGCCGCACGCGATCGGAAACGGCACGACGACGCGATCGCCGACGGCGAGGTTCTTCACCGCGGGGCCGAGCTCGACGACCTCGCCCATGAACTCGTGGCCGAGGATGTCGCCTTTCTCCATCGTCGGGTTGAAGCCGTTGTAGAGGTGGAGGTCCGAGCCGCAGATCGCGGTCGACGTGACCTTCACGATCGCATCGCGCGAGTTGAGGATCTTCGGATCGGGCACGCGCTCGACCCGAATGTCTTTCTTTCCCATCCAGCAGGTCGCGAGCATGGCTACACCTCCGGCGGCTGCGCGGCGTGAGCCCCGCGGTGAATGCTGGCATCCGAGTGCATGATCTCGCCGGTCTCGAGCACCTGCTTGAGCCGGCGCAGATCGCCCTTGGCCTCGGAGCCGGCGATCGTCTTGCCGAGCGGCGCCGCAACCTGCAGCTCGACGATCACCTCGATGCCGCGGTTGCCCGGCGCGGCGAGGAACGTGACCTGGCCGCTGTTCGGCACGGTCGCGCCGGGCAGCGAGCGCCACGCGATGCGGTGACCCGGCACGTCCTCGACGATCTCGGCGTCGTACTCGATCGACTTGCCCGCGGGCGTCTTCACCTTCCAGTGCGAGCGCCCGCTGCCGAGATCCTGGACCGATTCGATCCAGGTCATGAACTCCGGCAGCCGCTCGAAGTTGCGCCACAGCGCGTAGATCTCGTCGGGCGTGCGATTGATCGTCACCATCTGGCGGACCGGCTCGCCGAGCATCGCGCGCTGGCGCCGGACCCCGGCGTACGCGTCGAGCGCGGCGACGCCTGCGACGGCGACGATCGCGCCGATCGTGCGGCCCCGCT
The DNA here is from genome assembly GCA_036794935.1 of Kofleriaceae bacterium. Classification (GTDB taxonomy): domain Bacteria; phylum Myxococcota_A; class Polyangia; order Haliangiales; family Haliangiaceae; genus JABFXX01. The sequence goes on from DAIRFU010000246.1 coordinate 6,394, forward strand.
CGAGGCTCTTGGACTTGAGCGCCCAGCCGAGGAACGCGAGATCGATCGCGTCGCCGAACACGCGCGCCCACGGCCCGAACGCGCCCTGTGGCTTCGCGAGCAGACCGAGCCCGGTCAGGATCTCGCGCACGCCGAACACGCGAAGCGCCGTCGGAACCGTCCCGCAGTCATCGACACCGATGAAGCGGGCGACCGAACGCGGGGCCGCGAGCTCGGCGAGTCCCAGCCCGATGCTGAACGCGCCCAGCCCACGGCCGAAGGCGGCGTTCGTACGATCGCCGTCGGCGAACTGCTTTGATTGCATGTGCATGGATGTCTCCTTGGATTGCCGTGGCAAGCAGCAACGCTCGTGCCTCGTACACGCCGTCCATCGTCGGTACACATCCGTACGGCGCAGCGACGAGCCGCGGCATCGCTACAAGTTGCTCGGGGCGGCGGAGCGCGCGCTGCCGCGCCAGCGCGTCGCGAGGGCACACGCATCGGGGTCTCATCCCGCCGCTGATCGGCCGCCTCCGCTGCTATGGTTGCGGGCCTCGTCATGACCCTCCTGATTCACAACGCTCGCGTGATGACGTGCGATGCATCGCTGTTCGGACTCGGCCTGATCGATCGCGGCGCGATCGCCGTCGACCGAGGCCACGTCACCTGGGTCGGCCTCGACAGCGAACGGCCGCGCGCGCACCGCGAGATCGACGCCGGCGGGCGGCTGGTGACGCCCGGCCTCATCGACTGCCACACCCACGCGATCTTCGCCGGCGACCGCGCCAACGAGTTCGCGATGCGTGCCGAGGGCAAGAGCTACCTCGAGATCGCGAAGGCGGGCGGCGGCATCGCCGCGACGCTCGGGCCCACGCGGGCCGCCGGTGATGCCGAGCTGATCGCCGGCATGGAGGCGCGCCTCGATCTCGCGCTCGCCGGCGGCACGACGACGGCCGAGATCAAGACCGGCTACGAGCTCACGGTCGCGGGCGAGCTGCGCCTGTTGCGCTGCATCGCCGCCGCCGCGACCCGCCGCCGCCAGCGCCTCGTGCCGACGCTGCTCGCGCACCTGGTCCCGCCAGAGCGTGCGGACACGCGCGCCGCGTTTGTCGACGAGCTGGCGAACCAGCTCGTACCGCAGGCCGCGGAGCACCAGCTCGCGAGCTCGGTCGACGTCTACTGCGATCAGAACGCCTTCTCGCTCGCCGAGACCAGCCTCATCCTCGGCGCCGCGAGGCGCGCCGGGCTCGCGGTGCGCGGCCACGTCGGCCAGTTCGTGGATCTCGGCGCCGCCGAGCTGCTCGCCGACCTCGGTGCGCTCTCGGCCGATCACGTGGAGCAGATCGGCGACGCGGGTATCGCCGCACTCGCGCGCGCCGGAACCGTCGCGGTGATGCTGCCGGGAGCGTGCGTGCAATTGCGTCTCCCTGTGCCGCCCGTCGCCAAACTGCGCGCGGCGGGAGTCTCGATCGCGATCGCGAGCGATCTCAACCCCGGCTCGAGCAACTGCGAGACGCTGCCGGTTCAGATGTGGCTCGCGACGACGCACTTCGGGATGTCGGTCGACGAGGCGTGGCTCGGCGTCACCCGGCACGCCGCGAAGGCGCTCGGTCTCTCCGGTGTCGGTACGCTCGCCGCCGGCGCCCCCGCGGACATGATCGTGTGGGACTGCGAGGAGCCGGCGCAGGTGCCCTACCGCTACGGGACGAACCTCGTCCATGCCGTCTACATCGCCGGCGAGCCGGCCTGACGGCCGTGCTACAGATCGGCGGATGCGCGGGTTCGCGATCGGCCTTGTCGTCGGCGTCGCGTGCACGTGTGGCCTCGCGCGCGCGGACGAGGCGCTAGAGCCCGGCACGGGCAGCGGCGGCGGGCCGACGCCGAACCGGATCAACCTGCGCGTCGGCAACGCGACCAGCGACTCGACCGGCCGGCCGACGATCTGCGTCGACGTGCGGATCTGGAGCGGGCTCGGCGTCGAGAGCTGCGGGACCGGGCAGGGCATCATTCACGACGAGCCCGGCCACGAGCTCGCGCACTTTCGCGCGACGTGGTCGATCCTCGAGCGCGCGACGAGCTCGGGCACCGGCCGGCTGCGCGGCGGGGTCGGCTGGGCGGAGCTGCAGGTCGGCGTCGATCACCCGGGCTTTCACTTCGGCGAGCCGGATCCGAGCGAGCGTGGCTCGGTCGCCGGCCCCGAGGCGGCGCTCCAGGGCCAGTGGCTCGTGCCGCTCGGCGCGGGCGTCGAGGCGATCGCGTCGTTCACCGCGGGGCTCGCGATCTTCGCGGATGCCGATCAGCTCGTCGTCCGGCAGGACAACGTCCAGCCGTTCGCGTCCGTCGAGCTCGGCGTCGGCTGGTAGCGGCTACGGGGCCGTGCCGGCCGCGCGCGCGGTCTCGATCAGCGTGCCGTCGTCGATCAGCGCGCGCACCGCCTGGATGTCGGGCGACAGCGGGCGGTCGACCATCATCGCGGGGACGACCTTGCGGATCGCCGCGTGCACCGCCTCGAGCGGCGCCGTCGTCGTCAACGGCCGGCGCAGGTCGATGCCCTGCGCGCCGCAGAGCAGCTCGATCGCGAGCACGGTGCGCACGTGATCGTGGATCGTCGCCAGCTTGAGCGCGGCGGTCGCTCCCATCGACACGTGATCCTCCCGGCCGGCGCTCGACGGGATCGAATCGACCGATGCCGGGTGCGCGAGCACCTTGTTCTCCGACACCAGCGCGGCGGCGGCGACCTGCGCGATCATGAAGCCGGAGTTGAGGCCGCTGTCGGGCGCGAGGAACGGTGGCAGGCCGCTCGACAGGTGCGGGTTGACGAGCTGCTCGATGCGGCGCTCGCTGATGTTCGCGAGCTCGGCGATCGCGATCGCCGCGGCATCGAGCGTGATGGCGACGGGCTGACCGTGGAAGTTGCCCCCCGAGATCATCTCGCCTTCGCCGGTGACGGGATCGACGAACACGAGCGGGTTATCGGTCGAGCTCTGCGCCTCGCGCTCGAGCACGGTGCGCGCGAACCCGAGCATGTCGCGCGTCGCGCCGTGGACCTGCGGCATGCAGCGCAGCGAGTACGGATCCTGGACCTTGCCGCAGTCCTTGTGCGATTCGGCGATCGCGGAGTCGGCGAGCAGCGCGCGCAGGTAGCGCGCCACGGCAATCTGTCCGGGATGCGGACGAGCGGCGACCACGCGCTCG
>DAIRFU010000860.1:0-2639 GCA_036794935.1 Kofleriaceae bacterium
GCGCGGCCGCGAGATCAGTCGCTGCGGCCGAGGTTCGCGAGTGCCACGCAGAAGGCGGCGATGGCGTCGCGACGCTGCTTCCAGCGATGCGGGAGCAGCTCGGAGAGGTCGATCAGCCGGACCTTGCGTGTCATCCGCGGAAGGACGTCGCGGAGATACTCGAGCGGGTTGACGCCGGCGAGCCGGCACGAGCCGAGGATCGTGTACGCGATCGCGGCGCGCTCGGCTCCCCCGTCGGACCCAGCAAACAAGTAGTTCTTCCTCGTTAGCGCCGTGCGGACGTGGAGCCGCTCGACGATGCCGTTGTCCATTGGCACGTAGCCGTAGTCGAGGAAGCGCGCGAGCGCGACCTGGTGGTTGGTGAAGTAGCGAAGCGCGATGCCGAGCCTCGACGACGGTGGCTCGTGCTTCTTGTGCACCGTGCACCACGCGACTAGCTCATCCCAAAGCGGCTTGCTCCGTGCTCGGCGCTGAGCGAGCACCGCGTCCGGACCGAGGCTCTGCTCGCGAAGTTCGCGCTCGATCTCGTAGAGCTTCTTGTACGCCGCGATCGGCAGCGCCGCGCGCTTGTCGCCAGCGTCGAGCGCTTTCACGAAGTAGCGCCTCGAATGCATGTTACAGCCGCATTCGATCAGCTTCTCCTTGGCGAAGCTCGCATCGAAGAGCCCCGAGGCGTCGGCCACTGTCGGCCCCTCGCGCAGATCGAGCATGTCCTGCGGGCCGAGCTCGCCGGGTCGCTGCGCGGTGGCCTTCCCCGTCGACATGTAGAGGTACGCAGCGATCACGTCGTCGGCGTTCACTCCGACGTAGCCCCACAATGCGCCCATCTTCTTGTTGCCCGGCACGGTGCCGTCGAGCACCGTGAGCCCGGTGCCGTCGAGGTGCATGACGCGGGCGGCGATGCACTCGGCGAGCGCGGCCCGCCACAGCGGGCGCAAGAGGTCGGTGCTCCACTTGATCTGATCGGCGAGCGTCGACACCGCGATATCGAGGCCGAGGCGAGCCAAGCGCTCGCGATGACGATGCAGCGGCAGACCATCGACGTACTTCTCGACGAGCAGCGTCGCCGCCAAGCCGAGACCAATCTTGCCGCTCGCGACGACCTTGTCGCCCGTCGGCGCGCGCACGATCTCGGCTTCGCACTCGTTGCACGCGAGCTTCTCGCGCAGGTCGCGACGTACGATCACCTCGGCGGGGATCAGGTCGATCACCTCGGTGATGTCGTGGCCGATGCACGTACGCTCGGTCCCGCAGATCGGACACGGACGCTGCATGGCAGGCACCAGCAGCGGGTTGTCGACGCGGCGCAGGTGGTCCGGGACTGGAGTGCGCTTGGCAGGCTGACGAGGCGGCCGCGTCGTTGCCTTCGCGATCGCGTCCTCCTTGTTGTCGTCGATCCCCGACGCCGCGCGCAGCTTTGCATCCGCCTCGTCGATCTCGTCGGGCCCATCCGCGTTCGCCTCGCCGGACTCGGGTTCGCCCTCACCGCGCGCGAGCGCGTCGACAAACAGCACGAGCTGCGCGCGCCCGATCTTCTCGCTGGTCTTGAAGCTCCGCTTGACCTGCGCCAGGCGGCGCGACATGTCCGCATTCTCGGAGACCAGCTTGCTCACGATCGCGAGGACCGCGTCCCAGTCGTTCTCGTCGCGCAGCGTGCGCACGACATCGAGCACCGAGCCGCGCAGCTCGCTCGTCGATCGCTCCGCAGAAACATCCGGCGTCGTTGGCGCAGCGCCCTGATCCACGTCACGCATCTTGATCTCTCGAGGATCGCACGCAAGAGGTGAGATGCGCGACCGGATCGAATGTCATCGATCGTCAGGTCAGTGCGTCGTCGCACGGACGCGAGGCGGCGGCTCCCACCGCGGCTTCGACTTCGCTCGCGACACGTCGATGCCCTCGAGCAGCATCGCGAGCTCGTGCACGTCGATCGCAACGCTGGTCGCGTCACCGCTCACCCGCGAGGGAAACGTGAATGTCCCCTGCTCGAGCCTCTTGTGCACGATCGTGAAGCCGCCACGCGTCCACACGATCAGCTTCACCTGGTTCTTGCGCCGGTTGAGGAACACGAACACGTGGCCGCCGAGCGGGTCGTGCCCGAGCGTGTGCCGGATTTCGTTAACCAACCCATCGAACGACTTGTGCAGGTTCGTCGGCTGCGTCGCGAAGTACACGCGCACGGCGCGTGGTACCAGGATCACGGCGTCGGCCTCGCGAGCGTTTGTGCGACCACCGCGATCTGATCGGGCGTCGCGTTCGACAACTCGATCGTTACCTCGCCGATGTGGATCACTGCGGCCAACTCCGCGCCCACTACCGTCGCCGGCACCAGCGCCAGCGTCGGCGCTGGCTTCTCAGGCTGCGACAGCCGTCCAGCCCAGTACTTGATCCGGTTCGACCGCAGCCCGTGACGCCGCGCGAACACCGGCGCGGGCTGGCCGCTCCGACGCCACGCCGCGATCACCGCGCGGCCCTCGGCCTCGCTCCAATACTTTGACGATGTTCGTAAACGCATCCGCCGAGCGTCCCGCGCCATCGAGCCGGCCGGGCGCTATCAAGCCGGTGCGCTTCACCGGACGCTCACGCAAGTACGGCAAGGACATCGAGCGCTACGCCGAGAAGCTCATCCGTCACTACAA
>DAIRFU010000247.1:0-3074 GCA_036794935.1 Kofleriaceae bacterium
AGACCGCGCGCGAAGAGGGCTTCACCGAGATCGCCGAGTGGTTCGAGACCCTGGCGCGCGCCGAGCGTTCACACGCCGGCCGCTTCCAGAAGGGTCTCGATTCCATGAACTCGAAGTAGCCGCTAGGTAGTATCGGGTCATGCGCAGCATGACCCCCGTGGCGCTCGACGACTTCGACGAGCAGCCATTTCGCTTCACGGCGACCGCCAAGCTCGACGCGGACCCACTCGCGGTGTTCACCGAGCTCGGCGATCCCTCGCTGTGGTTTCCGCTCATGCGCCGCTCCGTGTGGAAGACCGGCGCGACGAGCGGGATCGGCGCCGAGCGCGAGGTCGTGATGACCGGGCTCGGCACGTTCCGCGAGCACATGCTCGCGTGGGAGCCAGGTGCGCGCGTCACGTTCTCGATGACGCGCACGACGTCGCCGCTCGTCGCGCAGATGGCCGAGGACTGGCGGCTCGCGCGCGAGGACATCTACACGCGACTGGAGTGGATCGTCGTCGCCCGTCCGACGTTGCTCGGGCGTGCGATCACTCCCGCACTGCGCGCGACCCTGCGCCTCTTGTTCATGCGCGCGGCGGGCAACATCGAGAAGCGCGCCGGCTCGTTCAAGCGCGAGCGTGGTAAGGAGGTCTCATGAACCTCGTCCGTCCGATCACCCGCATGGACATCAAGGGCCCCGCGATGTACGCGCACATCCGGGACGACTACCGCAATCGCGTGATCGCGCTCAAGCAGGCGCGCCGCGTGATCATCGGCGACTGGGTCGAGCTCGTGTTCGACAACCGGCTCACGCTGAGCTTGCAGATCGAGGAGACCTGCCGGCTCGAGAACCTGACGCGCGACGAGCAGATCCAGGAAGAGATCGACGTCAACAACTCGCTGATGCCGACCGAGGACTCGCTCGCGGCGACGATGTTCATCGCGGTCCCGCAGGACGAGCACGTCAAGGACAACCTGCGCAAGCTGGTCGGCCTCGACGAGCACGTCATCCTCCACATCGGGCCGCACGCGATCCGCGCCACGTTCGAGGCGGGCCGGTCCACCGAGGACAAGATCTCGGCGGTCCAGTACACGCGGTACCCGCTGTCCGCCGAGGCCAAGGCCGCCCTGCTCGCCCCCGGGACGTCGATCGCGGTCGAGATCGACCACCCGGCGTACCGCTACCGCGTACAATGCTCCGAGGAGCTGCGAGCCTCTCTCGCAGCCGACTACGGAGCCTGAATGAAGAGGGTGTTCTTCATCGCCGCGCTCGCGGCTTGTGGTGGTAGGCAGCATCAAGCCGATCGCGAGGCGCAGCAGTTCGACTGCCGCGAGCGCTCGGCGAGCTACGTCGCGACCGGACACATCGCGGCCGACGAGCTCGGCGTCATGCTCGACTGCGCCGAGGCCGGGCCGCGGATCCGGCGCTGGAAGGTAGACAAGAGCGGCAACCGCGTCGCCGACCAGCGCGCGCTGACGCCCGACGAGTTCGACCGGACCTGGCGCGAGATCGACGGCACCGGCTGGGAGAACCTGCAGGACTGCACGAACGGCAGCCTCGAGAAGACCGACCCGGTCTACGTGTTCGATATCAAGGATGACTCGAACCAGTCGTCGTTCTCGTGCCAGACGCGCGACGTGCCGTACCCGTACAACGACATCACCGATGCGCTCGATCTCATGGCCTCGCAGGGGCAAGGCCAGCTCGGCGGCCAGCCGGGCACACTCGAGGACGAGCCACGGTGAGCGGCCCGCTCGCCGGCTCGACGGCGGTCGTCACCGGAGCGAGCCGCGGTATCGGCCGCGCGATCGCGCTGCGGCTCGCCGAGGCCGGCGCCGAGGTCGCGCTGTGGGCCCGTGACTCGACATCGCTGCGCATGGTCGCCGGTGAAATTTCCGCCGCACGAGGCAAGGCTCGTGCGATCGTGGTGGACGTGACGGACTCCGATGCCGTGAACCAGGCCTCGGACCTGGTGCGCGCGACGATGCCGCCGGTCCGTACGATCGTGAACAACGCGGGCGCCGTGCTGCGCAAGTCGAGCGAGGCGATCACCGATGCCGAGTGGCGGCACGTGATGGCCGTCAACCTCGATGGCACGTTCTACGTGACGCGCGCGTTCATCCCCGACCTCGAGCACAACTCCGGCCGTGTCATCAATATCGCCTCGATCTCGGGCCGCGAGGGCACGCCGCTGCTCGCCGCGTACTGCGCGGCAAAGCACGGGGTTGTCGGCCTGACTCGTGCGCTTGCCGAGGAGCTACGCGCTGCTAAGGTCTCCGTGAATGCGATCTGCCCCGGCAGCGTGGACACCGCGATGTTGCGTGAGGGCATGCCCGGCGCGAGGCCTGACATGAGCCCGGATGACATCGCGAAGACCGCGCTGTTCCTGGCGTACGGCGCGCCGCCGGCTCTGACCGGCGCCTGCATCGACGTGTACGGCTAACCGCGGAGGCATGGAGGAAGCACATGCGCGAAACGCTGTCCCCTCCAGATCCAGAAGCCCTCGCTGCATTACCGATCTTTCCGCTCCCCAACTGCGTGCTGTTGCCCGGCGGCCTGTTGCCGCTGCACGTCTTCGAGCCGCGTTACCGCGAGCTCACGCGTGACTGCCTCGCCGGCCACCAGCTGATGGCGGTCGCGCGCCTGCGGCCCGGCTACGAGACGAGCTATTACGGCCGCCCGCCGGTCTACGACCGCTGCGGCGTCGGCCGCATCATCTGCTCGGAGGAGCTACCCGACGGGCGCTTCGCGCTGCTGCTCCGCGGCGTCGCCCGGGTCGAGATCGCACGCGAGCTGCCGGCGGAGCGCCCGTACCGCCTCGTCGAGGCGCGCATGCTCGCCGATACGAGCAGCGCGACGGACGAGACACTGGGCCAGCACAGGCAGCTGATCCAGCTCTGCGATCGGCTCGCCGAGGTGATCGAGAAGGGCGGCCCGCAGCTGCGCGACCTGGTGCGCGCGTTCGACGAGCCGGGCGCCTGTGCCGACGCGATCGCGGCGGCCCTGGTGATGGATGCCGACGCGCGTCAGGAGCTGCTCGAGGCGTGCGATCCGACCGCACCGGGCCAGGCGGCGGCGTGCTGCGAGGCCT
>DAIRFU010000247.1:3084-9552 GCA_036794935.1 Kofleriaceae bacterium
CCGACCGTCCGCCTGCAGCGCACGCTCGGCCACGTCAGCCACATGCTGTGCGAGCTGGCGCCCTGCGACAGCGCGGTGAACTGACCCGCCGGCGGCGTGCTGGCGCGCTCGTCACCAACCATCGCTAACAAGCGCCGGGCGCGCTACCGGGTCGCCGCGCGCGTGCAGGGTGAGGACTCGCGTACCGCGTGGAGGCGGCGTCCCTCCAGGGTGCTGCCGTCGTTCGAGGTACTTCCGCAGGCACACCTGTTGCTCAGCTCACATTCATGGCGCTCGCGTTGTTCTCGGCCCCCACGCGCGTCGTGCGGACGGTCCGGACGGTGCGGCGTGCTGACAGCAGGGCGGCGACCGAGCCGCGGCCCACCCGGCCGCTGACCGAGCTCGACACGACGACCCCGTACCAGCGCGAGTCCGCGCGCGACCTGCTGGTCGCCGAGAGCGCGGCGCCGGCGCGCGACTCCCTGCCCTACTACGAGCTCGAGATCGCGACCCACGAGCTGGTCAGCGAGCTGTGCTCGCCCGATCCGGTGACCGGCGCGATGGCCTGGATCGGTCTGACGCTCGCCGATCCGCAGGTCGGCGCGTCGATCGTGATCGGGACCTGGCAGCGGCCGGAGTTTCGCGTCACCTCGCCGGTCACCCGCGTCCTCCGGTGCGAGGACGGCGTGCTGGTCCAGACGCAGACCCGGAGCCGCTACTTCGTCGAGCCCAGTGGCGACGTCTACCTGGTCCGCGGCGCCCGGTGATCGTCGTCGGTCAACGTGCGCAAGAACGCGGTCAGGTCCGCGATGTCCCGCCGGCTCAGCGGCGCCCCTGATCGCACCCGCTTCGCGCCCGCCGGAACCTCGGCGGCGGGGTAGTCGCACGTGCCCTCGCGCATGCACGAGCCGGTGAGAAATTCGACCATCTCGTCGAGCCGGCGAATGTAGCCGTTGTGCCCGTACGGCGACGTCTTCGCGACGTTGCGCAGCGTCGGGACGCGGAACATGCCGTCGTGCGCCGGATCGCCCGTCGTCGTCGCGAGGCCGTGATCGACGAACGCCTGCCCCGCGGGGTTGAGCTCCGCGGGCAGCGTGTAGAACGGGCTATCGGCGAACCGCGGCAGGCCGATGTTCTCGTAGGTGTACGTCGTGAACAGCGGCGGCGTGCCATCGGCGGCGGGTCGGCTCGGGTGACAGCTCGCGCAGTTGCCGCGCGCGGGATCCTCGAAGATCGCGAGGCCGCGTGCCTCGCTCGCGGACAGCTCCTCGGTGCCGGCGAGATAGTGATCGTACTTCGACGAGAACGGGGCGAACGCTGGCGTGCGCTGGAACGCGGCGAGCGCCTCGCCGAGGTGGGTAAACGCCCGATCGACGTCGTCGAGCGCGCCTGCGCCGAACAGCGCGCGAAACTGCGGGCCGTAGTACGCGCGCAGCTTGGCCACGACCGTCGCCTTGTCCGGGTTGTTCATCTCGAGCGGGTTGAGCAGCGGGCCGGCGATCTGCTCCTCGAGTGACTTCGCGCGGCCGTCCCAGAACAGGCCACCCGCGAGCTTGCCCTGCGCGTCGCGGTGCAGCGGCGGCACGTGCGCCGCGTACATGAGGCTCTGCGAGTTACGCGCACCGAAGCGCTCGCGCAGCACGCCGGCCGAGACCCGATCGTCCTCGGGATCGCTGAACGCGAGGTTCGCATCGTGACAGTCGGCGCAGGCCTGCCCCGCGGGCTCCGACAGGCGCGGGTCGGCGAACAGCTCCTGGCCGAGCTGGGCCCGGGTCGCCGGCAGCGGGGGCTCGGCGGACGACGAGCACGCAGCCAGGACGATCCCGACGAGCCACCACCGCATCGCCGACCAGTATGACGCGTTATTTGATGACGGCGAGCCGGGGCGAGCGCTTGGGCTTGGACAGCACGGCCTTCGCGATCGAGAGCGCGGCCTTCGTCGCCAGATCCATGAAGATCGTGGCGTTCTCGGAGTCGGGGCTTGCGATGATCACCGGTACACCCGCGTCGCCGCCGAAGCGGATGCGCGTGTCGATCGGAATCTCTCCGAAGAACTCGGTACCGACCTCCTGCGCCAGCCGCTTGCCGCCGCCGTGGCTGAAGATCTCGTCGTGATGTCCGCACGCCGGACACCTGTAGTAGCTCATGTTCTCGATGATCCCGAGGATCGGAATCTCGACCTTCTCGAACATCGCGATGCCCTTCACGACATCGACGATCGAGACCTCCTGCGGCGTCGTCACCATCACCGCGCCCGCGATCGGGATCAGCTGCGAGAGCGAGAGCTGGACGTCGCCGGTGCCGGGCGGCAGATCGCAGACCAGGTAGTCGAGCTCTCCCCAGTCGACGTCGCCGAGGAACTGCTGGAGCAGGCGGTGGACCATCGGGCCGCGCCACACCACCGCCTCGTCCTTGTCGACGAAGAAGCCGACCGAGATGACCTTCACGCCGTGGTGGATCGCCGGGACGATCCGCGAGTCCTTCGACGCCTGCGGGGGCACCTCGGGCGCGCCGAGCATCGTCGGGATCGATGGGCCGAACACGTCGGCGTCGAGCAAGCCGACCTTCGCGCCGTGGCGCTGGAGCGCGAGCGCGAGGTTGACCGCGACCGTCGACTTGCCCACACCGCCCTTGCCGGCGGCGACCGCGATCACGTTCTTCGGCCCCTTCAGCACCGCCTTGTCACTGGGCGCCGGTAGGTACGCGGTGTTGACCTCGGGGATGATCGTCGCGCGCTTCGCGCCGAGCGCCTTGATCGCGACGTCGACGCGGCCGATCAGCTCCTTGCGCAGGGCGAGCGGGTACGCGTGCGTCGGGATGTCGAGGCGGACGAGCACGTCGTCGCCCGAGACCTCGACCTTGTTGAGGATCCGGTAGGTGACAATGTCCTTGTCGAAGGCCGGATCGTTGACCTTCGCGAGCGCGTCTCGAACCTGTGCTTCGGTGATCGCCATCTTTGCCTCAGGGCAGGTGCCCCAGTTTGCTGCGCTTCGCCCGCAGATAGTCCGCGTTGTGCTCGGACGCGCCGACCCAGTGCGCCTCGAGCGCATCGACGACGACGCCCGAGCGCACGAGTCCGTCCTGCTTCGCGGGGTTGTTGGTCATGAGCCGCACGCTCGCGACGCCGAGGTCGCGCAGGATGCCGGCCGCGAGATCGTAGCTGCGCAGGTCCGCCTCGAACCCGAGCGCGAGGTTCGCCTCGACCGTGTCGTGGCCCTCGTCCTGGAGCTGGTACGCGCGAACCTTGTTGCCGAGCCCGATGCCGCGGCCCTCCTGCACGAGGTACACGAGCACGCCACGGCCCTCGTTGGCGATCCGCGCGAGCGCGGCCTCGAGCTGCGCGCGGCAGTCGCAGCGCAGGCTGCCGAGCACCTCCCCGGTGAAGCACGACGAGTGCACGCGCGTCAGCACGCCCGGTCCGGTGACGTCACCCATCACCATCGCGACGTGCTCCTCGTGCTCGAGCCCGACCGCGCTCGCCCCGGCCCCACCCGGCGTTCCGGTTCGATAAACCACCACCCGGAACTCGCCGTGAGGCGTGGGCAGACGTGCGTCGGAATACCTCGTAAGCATGCGGGTTGGGCCGTGTATGGCCCCCTCGCCACGGCTTGTCAATGCGCCGCGTTGCCGCCGCGATCGGGCAGCCAGTCCCCGCATGCAGGCATGCTAAGGTCGGCTCGTCATGGCGGTTCGTCCCACGGTGATTTGGCCCGACCCTCGGTTGCGTGAAGCCACCTCCGAGATCACGACCATCGACGACTCCGTGCGCGAGCTCTTCCGAGACCTCTGCGACTCGATGTACGCGGAGAACGGCCTCGGGATGGCGGCGCCGCAGATCGGCGTCGCGAAGAAGCTGTTCATCGTCGAGCCCAAGCTCGCCGGCCGCGCCGAGACAGACCCGCCGCTGTGCCTGATCAATCCCGAGGTGCTCGAGACCTCGGAGGAGCTTCAGGACAGCGAGGAGGGCTGCCTGTCGTTCCCCGACGTCTACATCAAGGTGAAGCGGCCGCTGCGCTGCAAGGTCCGCGCGATGGGCATCGACGGCGAGATGTTCACCATCGAAGGCGAAGCGCTGCTCGCGCGCTGCCTCTTGCACGAGAACGATCACCTCACCGGCAAGCTGCTCGTCGACTTCGTCGGCCCGCTCAAGCGCCAGATGATCAAGAAGAAGCTGCTGCGTCACAAGGACGCCGCGCTCGAAGAGGCCGAGGCGTAAGCCTCACGGGGCCGCGGCGGCCTCGTCCTCACCGGCGAACGGCCGCGGGCTCCAGATCACGCGCTGGATCTCGACACCATCGAGCACGCGCAGCGCGCTACCGTGGAGGCTCGTCACGGCGTCGCAGCCGCGCTTGAAGTTGACCGCGATGTGGTCGCCGCGCCGGTAGCAGGTCGGGTTCTCGCCCCAGCACTCGCAGTCGGTGAGCCAGCCGGCGCCCTCGAACGCCGCGCCGACGCGCCAGTCGTGGCCGCGGGTCTCGACCTTGGGGCTCGTGGCGTGCACGTTGAACAGCGTGCCGTCCTCGTTCGGGATCACCCAGGCGAGCTTCTCGCCGGCGAGGGAGACCACGAACGTGCGCGTCGCGTCGTCGGCGGGGCGCACGTCGTAGCCGGCGAACGCGGCGCGCAGCGCACCGAACGTCGCGTGCGAGCGCGCGTGGAGCGGGCCGAAGCCATCCTCGCTGATCGTGAACACGCCGCCGGCGCCGGGAGCCGCGTGGTTCGAGATCGTCGGTTCGGGTGCCGGCGCGTGGCACGCCGCGATCACGAGGAGCCAGGCCACCCGCATGGAGTTTCGATTCTACCGCACGTGCGGTATAGCCGCGGCCATGCCTCGACGACCGCAGGGAGGAGCCTCCGATGTCCCAGCCGCGTAGCGACAGCGTGTTTGTTCGCGGCCTCGAGTTCGAGGGCAATCACGGCTACACCGCCGCCGAGCGCCGCGGTACGCGCCGGTTCCGCGTCAACCTGACGCTCGAGCTGCCGCTCGCCGCCGCCGCCGCCTCCGACCGCATCGCCGACACGATCGATTACTGGAAGGTGAGCGAGATCGTCGTCGCGATCGGCACCAAGTCGACGTTCCGCCTGCTCGAGGCACTCGCCGGCGCGATCGGCGCGCGCATCCAGGAGCTGTACCCGCACGCCGCGGTATCGGTCGAGCTCGAGAAGCTCGCGCCGCCCTGCCCCGGTGTGCCGGCCGCGTGCGGCGTGAACCTGCGCCTGCCGGCCAAGGAGCCGTGATGTTCACGCACGCGCTGCCGGTCCGGTTCGCGGACGTCGATCATGCCGGCATCGTCTACTACCCGCGGTTCTTTCATTACTTCCACATCGCCTTCGAGGAGCTGTGGCGCGCGCGGATCGGGCCCCAGGCGTACTCGGAGATCATCGACCGCGACCGCATCGGATTTCCTGCCGTGCGCGCCGAGTGCGACTTCAAGGCACCGCTGAAATTCGGAGATACCGCCGAGATCGAGGTCACGATCCCGCGGCTGGGCACCACGTCGATCACGTTTCGGTACCGTATCTATCGTGCCGCCGTGGCCGCGAGCCCACGCGTCGCGTGCGCGGAGGGCCAGGTCGTGTGCGCCGTGGTCGACCTCGCCAGGTTCGTCGCCGTCGCGGTTCCGGAGCGTGTCCAGGACATGCTGCGGGACCTCGTCGAATCGTGATAAGCCCCCGGTCATGATCGAGCGCGACCCGAAGACTCTGGCCCGGTTGCAGGCGGTGGTGACCGCCCTGATCGAGCATCGCGTGTCGACCTCCCTGGTCGACGTCGAGCGGGCGCTCGCGAAGTGGCGGAGCGGCGCCCATTCGGCGCTCGCGGCCCACGGCGCCGTGCTGCGCCACGCGGCCCGCTGCGAGCGCACGGTCGAGCGCGTGACCGCGGCAGCCGGTGACCGCCCCGAGGGCATCCTGCGCGACGCGGTCGATGCCGGCCTGATGGCGAGCGAGGAGTTCGTCCAGCTCGTCGGCAAGCAGCCCGAGGACGTCGCCTCGATCGAGGCGCTGCGCGACGACGACGACGCGAGCGCGCCCGACAAGCGCCGCACGCTCGAGACCCTGCTCGCGCGCGGCCCCGTGCTCGTCCACGTCGATGCCCGCCGCGCCGAGGTCTCGGTCCCGCCGCGCTTTCGCGCCGATCCGAGCCTCGTGCTGCGGTTCGGCTACACGCTCTCGCCGTCGATCGCGGACCTTGCCGTCGACGATGTCGGCGTCTCGGGCACGCTGACGTTCGGCGGCCAGCCGTTTCACTGCGTGCTGCCCTGGACCGCAGTCTACGCCGCGATGGTCGAGGGCGAGCAGCGCGGCACCGTGTGGCCCGAGGACGTCCCCGAGGACGTGCTCACCGGCGGCGGCGAGTCGCCGGCGCCCGCTCCCGTCCCGGCCGAGGCCGCGAGCGAGGCGTCCGGCCCGCGCGCCCGCCGCGCGAGCCACCTCAAGCTCGTGGAGTAAGTGAACGTCACCGCCGCGTGCGGTACTAACGGCGCATGC
>DAIRFU010000248.1:0-9546 GCA_036794935.1 Kofleriaceae bacterium
GCGGCTCGCGCGCATCCTCGCCGACCTGCTCGATCTGTCGCGGCTCGATGCCGGCCAGTACCGGCTCGAGCTCGGCCGGGTCCCCGTCAAGACCGTCACCGAGCAGTCGCTGAGCGCGGTCGAGCCGCAGGCGAGCGTGCGCGGCATCAAGGTCGATGTCGCCGTGCCCGAGGCGCTCGCGGTCACCGCGGACCCCAAGGCGCTCGATCAGATCCTCGTCAACCTGATCGATAATGGCGTCAAGTACGCACGCGCCGAGGGCCACGTCTGGGTCGAGGCGCGCGAGCTCGGCGACTCGGTGCGCATCGAGGTGCGCGACGACGGGCCGGGCATCCCCGACAAGCACCGCGAGCGCGTGTTCGAACGGTTCTATCGCGCGGACTCGAGCCGCTCCCGCGAGGCCGGCGGCACCGGGCTCGGCCTCTCGATCGTCAAGCACCTGGTGGAGAGCATGGGCGGTGAGGTCGGCGTCGAGCCGAACGCGCCGCGGGGTAGCATCTTCTGGTTACGGCTGCCGAGCGCAGCAAGACAGGTCACCGTCTGATGCACACGACACACACGAGCAAGGAATTCGAGCAGGAGCTGCGCACGCTGCGCGAGCGGCTGTGCACGATGGGGGGCAAGTGCGAGCAGCAGATCACGCTCGCGATGCAGGCACTCGCCGACCGCGACGACGAGATCGCGCGCAAGGTGATCGAGGGCGATCACGCGATCGATCGCGACGAGAGCGAGATCGACGAGCTCGCGCTGCAGATCCTCGCCACCCGCCAGCCGGTCGCCTCCGACCTGCGCTTCCTCACGATGGCGCTCAAGTTCGTCACCGATCTCGAGCGCATCGGGGACAACGCCGCCGGCATCGCGAAGCGCGCGCTCGAGCTCAATCACCTGCCGCCGCTCGACGGCGCGCCCGACCTGCGCTCGCTCTCGCAGCTCGTCCACAAGAACCTGCGCGCGGCGCTCGACAGCTTCGTCGCCCGCGACGCCGAGCGCGCGACCGAGCTGATCCAGGCCGATCGCGAGGTCGACAAGCGCAACGCGCGGCTGTTCGCCGAGCTGCTCGCCCACGTCGCGACCGATCCATCGAGCGTCACCCGGGTGCTGCCGCTGACCTCCGTGTGCCGCTACCTGGAGCGGATCGGCGATCACGTCAAGAACCTCGCCGAGCAGGTCGTCTACATGGTCAAGGCGCAGGACCTCCGTCACCGGCCGCTGCCGAAGCTGCCGAAATCGCCGAAGCCGCCGAAGTCGAGCTGACACGCGACGCCTGCCGCGGCTTGGGCAGAAAGTTGTCGCGCCGCGCGGACAAGATTTGACCAGATGGTGCAGACCTGCGCGGGGACAGGCGCGTCGGAGGAGTCACCCCACTCACTCCTGGAAGGACTCCATGCGCAAGACCCTGGCCACGCTGCTGCTCGGAACCTCGCTGCTCACCACCAGCTGCTCGAAGAACGACGCCACGACCACCGCGAGCCCCACGACGGGCGAGACGGCCCACCGGGTCGGCTATGCGGAGATGCAGACCGTCGCGCCGAGCCCCGCGGCCGGGTCGGCCACCGACGAGGGCGGCGAGAGCTACCACGACTGGGGCAAGAACCCGTGGGTCGATACCGACCAGGATCACCTGTCGACGTTCGCCGCTGATGTCGACACCGCGTCCTACACGATCGCGCGCCGCAAGCTCGAGGAGGGCACGCTGCCGCCGGCCGCCGCGGTGCGCGTCGAGGAGTTCGTCAACTACTTCCGCTACTCGTTCGCCGCGCCGGGCCCGAGCTCGCCGTTCTCGGTCGTCATGGAGGCGGCGCCCTCGCCTCTCGCGCCCGGCCGCCACGTGGTCCGCGTCGGAGTCGCGACCAAGGCGCTGTCGACGCTCGAGCGCAAGCCCGCGAGCCTCGTGTTCCTCGTCGACGTCTCGGGCTCGATGAGCTCGCCCGACAAGCTCGGCCTCGCCAAGCAGGCGCTGCGCATCCTGACCAACAACCTGACCGAGGCCGACACCGTCTCGCTCGTCACGTACGCCGGCTCGACCCGCGTCGTGCTCGAGCCGACGAACGACCGCGCGAAGATCATGGCGGCGCTCGAGGATCTGGTGTCCGCCGGCTCGACCGGCATGGCCTCGGGCATCGACCTCGCGTACCAGCAGGCGATGGCGGGCGTCCGGCCCGGCCACATCGCGCGCGTGATCGTGCTCTCCGACGGCGACGCGAACGTCGGCCCGCACACCCACGACGATCTGCTGAAGATCATCGCCGGCCGCGCGAAGGAAGGCGTCACGCTGTCGACGATCGGCTTCGGGATGGGCAACTACAAGGACGAGCTCATGGAGCAGCTCGCCGACAAGGGCAACGGCAACAACTTCTACATCGACTCGCTCGACGCCGCGAAGCGCGTGTTCCAGGAGCAGCTGACCGCGAACCTCGAGGTCGTCGCGAAGGACGTCAAGCTGCAGGTCGACTTCGACCCCGCGATGGTCGCGCGCTATCGCCTGGTCGGCTACGAGAACCGCGACGTCAAGGACGACGACTTCCGCGACGACAAGGTCGATGCCGGCGAGATCGGCGCCGGTCACCAGGTCACCGCGCTCTACGAGGTCGAGCTGACCGCGAAGGGCAAGCAGGCGCGCGCGCCGCTCGGCTCGGTGCGGATCCGCCACAAGCAGCCGGAAGGCGCGCAGGCGACCGAGGCCGCGTTCCCGATGGCCGGCGGCCCGGCGGCGTCGTTCGCGAACGCGTCGGCCGACTTCCGGTTCGCGTTCGCGGCCGCCGCCTTCGCCGACGTGCTGCGCGGCGGGCAGGACGCCGAGCACTGGTCGCTCGCCGACATCCGCGAGATCGCGCAGCTCGCCGCGGGCGACAGCGCCGAGCGCAAGGAGCTCGTCGGATTGATCGATCGCGCGATCGCGATCAAGGGACGCACCGCCTCGCGCTAGCCGCGCGTCAGGTCGCGCGTGATGTTCTTCTGGTGCGCCTCGAGCGTGCCGCCGCCGATCTCGATCAGCTTGGCGTCGCGCCAGAACTGCTCGACGCGATACTCGGTGCAGTAGCCATAGCCGCCGAGCACCTGGATCGCGGCGTCGGCGACCTCCTTCGCCGCGGTCGATGCGAACAGCTTCGCGGCATCGGTGCCGAGCCGGTTGCGCTGCTGCGGGCCGGTGGTCCCGGCGACGCTGTAGATGAGCGCGCGCATCGCCTCGGTCTTCGCGAAGCTGTCGCCGATGTAGCGCTGGATCTGACCGTGCTCGTGCAGCGGCTTGCCGAACGTGTGGCGCTCCTGCGCGTACTGCACCATCGCGGCGAGGCAACGGCGCGCGATGCCGAGGCTCATCGCCGACAGGCCGAGCCGCTCGATCTCGAGGTTACGCATCATGTTCGTGATGCCGCCGCCTTCGCTGCCGACCAGGTTCTCGGCCGGCACGCGGCACTCCTCGAAGATCAGCTCGCTCATCGTGGACGCGCGCATGCCGAGCTTGGGGATCTTCGGGCTCGTCGAGAAGCCCTCGAACCCGCGCTCGACGACGAACGTCGTGATCCGGTCGTCGAGCTTGGCGTACACGAGGGCGACGTGGCACTCGGGGCCGTTCGTGATGAACGTCTTGCGCCCGTTCAGCACGTACTCGCCGCGCTCGCGACGCGCCGTCGTCTGCATGCCGAGCACGTCCGTGCCGACCGCAGGCTCGCTCATCCCCATCGCACCGATGTACTCGCCGGTGAGTACCTTCGGCAGGTAGCGCTCGCGCAGGGCGGCGCTGCCCGCCCAGTAGAAGTTGTTGACGAAGAGCAGCGCGTGCGCGAGGTAGCCGAGCGTGAAGCCCGGATCGGCGTAGGCGAGCTCGTCGTGGACGATGCACGCCGCCGTCGCGTCGAGGCCGGCGCCGCCGTCGGCCTCGGGCACCGTGATGCCGAGCAGGCCCAGCTTGCCGAGCTCGCGCAACAGCTCGACATTCAGCGTGCCCGACTCGTCGTGTGCCATTGCCTGCGGCTCGACACGCGTCTGCGCGAACTGCCGCACGGTCTGGCGAATCAGCTCGTGCTCTTCTGACACCATGCGGAGCCTACCGTACTATTTCGGGAGGAGATGGCGAGCGCAGGTATCCATCATTGGCTGCAAGGCCAGCCGGCCGTGCTGCTCGCGAACCCTACCGCTCAGTCGGGAAAGGCCGCCGACTGGATCCGGCACGCACGCGCGTTGCTCGACGCGGCACAGGTACCGCACCGGTTCGTGGCGACCGAGCCCGAGGGCGCGACGATCGAGCGCGTCCGCGAGGCCATCGACGACGGCGGCGCGCGGGTCATCATCTACATGGGCGGGGACGGCACGTTCGCGGAGGCGGCGAAGGGGATCCTCGTATCGAGCCACGCGCCCGAGGTCGCGATGGGCATGCTGCCGACCGGCACCGCGAACGATCAGGGCAAGTCGTTCGGCCTCGACGCCGGCGCGTGGGCGCTCGAGCGCAACGTCGCGGTGATCGCCGAGGGCTTCACGGTGAGCTGCGACGTCGGCCGGCTCGTGATCGAGCGCGGCCTCAAGGAGATCCACCGCGATCTGTTCTTCGATTCGTTCTCCGCCGGCCTCGGCGCGGCCAGCCTGGCGACCCGCAATCGCGACCGCGAGCGCGTCGGCCGCATCCCCGGCCTGGGCATGATCTACCGCGACCAGCTCGTCTACATGGGCGCGGTCGCCCAGCGCTTCCTCGAGACCTACGTCGTCGACACCAAGTTCGATCTGGATGCGGTGATCGACGGCACCGTCCACCACTTCCCGAGCCTGCTCGATGTCATCGTCAAGAACACGCGCATCTTCGGCGGCGAGTGGATCTTCGACGCGAACGCCGAGTCCGACGATGGCCGGTTCGAGCTGGTGCCGGTGATCGGCCGGCGCGACCTCGTCGGCAAGCTGGTCGGCACGATGCGCCGCGTCCCGGTCGGCATGGACGACCTCGAGCGGCTCGGCATCGAGCACGCGCCGGCCATCCCCGGCACGAAGCTCGAGCTGACGGTGCGCGGTCCGGGCGGGTTCTTGCCGGCAGCCCAGGTCGACGGCGAGGAGATCCCGGCCGGCGACCGCTATGTCATCGAGGTGATCGCCCGCGCGCTGCGTCTCGTCGTCCCGCGCGAGCACGTCGACGCGCTGGCGGCCGAGCAGAGTGGCGCGGTTCCGATCCCGGGCGAGTGAGCACACGACGGGTTGCACGTGATGTGCAGCCTCCTCACGTCCGGGCGGTGCGGCCCTGTCGCGTCGCGACGTTGCGCGCCGCGCGCCCGGGCCCAGCACTTGCTCGGGGCCGAGCCCATACCGCGCACTTCCGCCCGTGCGCGTGTGCGTACTCGCAGTTACCCTCATCATCATCCGAGTACGTGCACGCGTACGGGCACCTTTCCGCGCGCGATGCTAGTTTGTGATCGTGCGCGCCGCCTTGCTCCTGCTCTTCGCATGTGGCTCGACGGCATCGCCCCGGCCGCCGGCGGCCACACACGCGGACGCGGAACCGCCGATCGCGACCGCGACGCACTCGTGCTCCGATGCGGCCCTCGGCATCGAGAACGCGACCAAGAGCGTCCGCGACCCCGATCGCGCCGTGTTCGAGACACTGCGCCGGCACTGCCTCGACGATCGCTGGCCGGCGCGCGCCATCGATTGCTTCGCCACGATGGCCGAGGGCGACCTCGGGACGTGCGCGCACGATCTGCCCGATGCCACGCGCGAGCCGATCTTCGCCGCGCTCTCCGGCCGCGAGCCCGGCGGGAACCTCGTCGTCACCCGCGCGCGCCTGCAGCAGCTGCAGGTCGGCGTCCCCGAGTGCGACCGCTTCGTCAGTGCGGTCACGGCGGCACTCACCTGCGAGAAGCTATCGATCGATACGCGCGTGCAGCTCGGCAACGAGACCGTTGATTTCTGGTCATTGCCGACGAGCCGGCTCTCGCACGAGGACCGGCTGCGGATCTCCGCGGCCTGCGGGCACAGCCTCGCGTCGCTCCAGCAGCACGCGCTCGGTGCCGGCTGCATGCTGTAACCGACCGGCACCACCGAGGCGCTGGACGTAGCGACGAAGATGGGCCAACCTCCGGCATCCAACGGAGGTTCTGTCATGGCTGACGTCTTTATCTACGATGCGCTTCGTACGCCGCGCGGCCGCGGCAAGGCGGGCAAGGGTGGGCTGTCGAACATTCATCCCCAGGAGCTGCTCGCGCAGACCCTGAACCACATGGCCGAGCGCAAGAAGCTCGACAAGAACCTCGTCGATGACGTCGCCGTCGGCTGCGTCACGCAGGTCAAGGAGCAAGGCGCGTGCATCGCGCGCGTCGCGCTGATCGCGGCACAGTGGCCCGAGGACGTCACCGGGTTCACGATCAATCGCTTCTGCGGCTCGGGCCTCGAGGCGGTCAACAGCATCGCCGCGAAGATCGGCGCCGGGTTCAGCGACAGCGGCGTCGGCGGTGGCGTCGAGTCGATGTCGCGGGTGCCGATGGGCAGCGACGGCGCGATGCTCGACGGCCTCAACGAGGAGCTGCGCAAGCGCCTCTACCTGGTCCCGCAGGGCATCTCGGCGGATCTGATCGCGACGCGCGAGGGCTTCACGCGCAAGGACGTCGACACGTTCGCGCTCGCGAGCCAGCAGAAGGCCGCGCGTGCCATCGAGGGCAAGCACTTCGCGAATTCGCTGTTCGCGGTGAAGAACACCGATGGCTCGGTCGCGCTCGACCGGGACGAGCACCCGCGCGCCGACACCACGCTCGAGGGCCTCGGCGGCCTCAAGGCCGCGTTCGCCGAGATGGGCGCCGCGAAGATGGGGCCCAACGGCGAGACGCTCGACGAGCTCGCGCTCAAGCGCTACCCCGACACCGGCAAGATCGACCACGTGCACACCGGCGGCAACTCGTCGGGCATCGTCGACGGTGCCGCGGTCGTGCTGATGGGCTCGGCCGAGTGGGGCAAGAAGGCGGGCCTCAAGCCGCGCGCGAAGATCCGCGCGATGGCGACCGCCGGTGCCGAGCCGGTGATCATGTTGACCGCACCGGCGCCGGCCTCGCAGAAGGCGCTGACCCGGGCGGGCATGCAGGTCGCCGACATCGACCTGTGGGAGATCAACGAGGCGTTCGCGACGGTACCGCTGCAGACCGCGCGCAAGCTCGGCATCGATCCGGCTCGCATCAACGTCAACGGCGGCGCGATCGCGCTCGGCCACCCGCTCGGCGCGACCGGCGCGATCCTGCTCGGCACCGCGCTCGACGAGCTCGAGCGCAGCAACAAGTCCACCGCGCTGATCACGCTGTGCATCGGCGGCGGCATGGGCATCGCGACGATCATCGAGCGCGTCTAACCTCCCTGCGGAGGCCCGCCGGCCGCGTGTGGTAGCGTGCGCCGGTGCACCGCTGGGTCGTGCTGCTGGCGCTCGTCGGCTGTGAGCCGTCGCCCGCGCCCGACGCCGTGCCGCGCACGTGGGTGTACCCGCCGGCTCCGCCGGTGTGGCCGCTCGGTGCAGTGACCGGCACGATCGGCCGCAGCCAGGCGCCGCAGCTCGTCGAGTCGCTCGGCATCGCCGGCGCGACCACCACGCCGCTGCACCTGCCGACGCCCTGGACGGTGCCGGGCGACGGTCCGGCACGCGCGATCGTCTACGGCAGCGCGGGCGAGGTCTCGGCAGTCGAGCTGATCGACGTCGACGCCGGTACGATCGCGTGGCGCGACACCACGGCGTGCCGAGGTCCGGTGGTGGGCGTCACCGAGGAGGTCGCCGTGTGCGCGGGCGTGAAGGGCACCGACGCGATCGGGCTCGATGGCAAGCCGCGCTGGCACGTCGATGCGGACCTCGTCGCGATGACCGGCGAGCGCGTCGTCACCGCCGGCGCCGGCGAGGTGGTGATCCTCGACGCGAACGTCGGCGACGAGCTCGCGCGCGTGAAGCTGCCGGCTGCGACGCGCACGGCCGAGGCGGTCTCGACCGAGTCGATCATCGCGAGCTGCGGTGATGCCGGGCGCGAGCTGTTCGCGTACGGCCACAGCGGCGAGCTGGTGCGGATCGCCGAGGCCGCGGGCGGGCCCGCGGTCACGTGGGTGGCGCCGCTGCCGAGCGTCGCGGGGATCGATGCGTGCGACGGCGCGACCGTGCTGGTGACCGTCGCGAGCGATACCGGCACGTCACTCGTCGCGCTCGCCCGTGACACCGGCGAGCCGACCGGCACCGTCGGCGGTGTCCATGGGTTCTGGCCGGCGCGGGACGGCAGTGGCCGGCTCGAGATCGCGACGACCACCGGGGTCGCGAGCTATTCGCGCGACCTGACCGGCGTGCCCTCGCCGACGCCGCTGCCGCCGCTCGAGGAGCTGCTCGCCCAGCGCGGCGAGCTGCGGCTCGTGCGCGCGACCTCGCACACGGCGGCGCTGCTCGACGCGCGCGGCGTCCAGGCGTACGTTCCGCTCGCCGAGCTCGGCGCGGTGCTCGGCGATACCGCGATCGTCGCGGCGAGCTGGGTCGGCTCGCCGGGACAGACCGTGCGCCGCTTCGCGCTGCCGGATCGCTATCGCCGCGTGCTGCGCGTACCCGGTCCACACGAGCCGCTCGCGGTTCCGGCGGAGCTGCGCGATCTGCCCGTCACCGACGAGCTCCCCGTCGCCGGCTCCATCGCCGCGCCGGATGCAGGCGCACAGGAGGTCGCCGCGATCGCGCTCGATCCGGTGGAGCCCGCGCTGTTCGTGATGACCCTCGGGCAGCTCGCCGATGACTCCGCGCCGATCGGTGTCGCGCGCCTCGATCTCGCGACGCGCACGTGGAGCTGGCAGCGCGTGGATGCGTGCGGCACCGGCACGCCGATCGCGCTCGCGGTGTCGCGCGAGCTCGTCGCGTGTGCCGCCCGCACCAGCGATGGCGCGACCGTGTACGCGCTCGGTCGCGACGGTGCGCCGCGCTGGCAGTGGCCCGCCGCGAGCGTCGACGCACTCGACGGGGCCGGCGACGTCGTGCTCGTTCACGCCGCCGATCGCGTGGTCGTGCTCGATGCGGCCGATGGCGCACCACTCGCCCAGTACGCGAGCGACGACGGTGGGCCGATGCGCGCCGCCGCACTCGACATCGAGGGCATGACGCTGGTCGTCCTCGCGCAGCGCGGCCGCGTGGTCGCGCGGCTGCCGCGGGTCGGCATGATGCCGGCGTGGACGCTCGCGGTCGCCGGGACCGTGCGCGCGATCGCACCTGCCGGCGATGGCGTGCTCGTCGAGCTCGAGGACGGTGACGCGTACCGCGTGGACGGACGCACCGGCGCCGCCGCCGCGCTCGCGGGCATCGGGCTCGCCTGGGGGGTCGCCGGCGATCTGGTCACCGGCGCCGCGCCCGGTGGGCCGGTCCCGGTGGCACGCGCGCCGGTGCCGCCACCCACCACGAAGCCCCGGCCGGGCCGCAGGTGCGGTCCGCCTCGGCCGCCACGCGACCCCGATCATGATCCGCCGGTGTTGCCGGCGCCGTCACCGCCACCGCCGCCGATGGCCGCGAGCTGGCAGTACACGCTCTACGAGCTGACCGGTGGGCTACGCGCGCGCAACGACTACGCGATCGCGTCA
>DAIRFU010000861.1:0-2631 GCA_036794935.1 Kofleriaceae bacterium
CGGGGATGCGCGTCTGAACGGCATGCGGCCGAATGGCATAGTCGAAGAGGTCGTACATCTCCGTGCGCCTGAACGACTGCATGTCCACGACGTCGGACACCCGGCGCGCTGAGAAGTACTTGTCGCCGGTTCGCTCGGCGTACATGCAGAACGGGTGTTGGGTCTCGATGATCTCGCACTCCCGCGGGGTCGGCGCCCATCGTCGCTCGTTCGGCTTCGCCGGGTAATCGGTTGCGTGGAGCGGTAAGAACGCGTCGCCGTGAAGTGAGTAGTCGCCGACTTCGAAGCGAATCACCTGCGCGATACGGACGAGGATCAGCGTGTCCGCGCGATCGCGCTCGGTCGCGGCGGTGCCCACCTCGGCGGCGAACGCGAGGGCGGCCTCCATGTCGGCTCGGGAAAGGCGCGCCATGAGGGCC
Organism: Kofleriaceae bacterium; assembly: GCA_036794935.1. Taxonomy (GTDB): domain Bacteria; phylum Myxococcota_A; class Polyangia; order Haliangiales; family Haliangiaceae; genus JABFXX01. The sequence goes on from DAIRFU010000861.1 coordinate 420, forward strand.
GGACCATACGTCCTCCGCTGGGTCGACACAAGGCTGAGCTCTCCTTTGGTCAAGGCGAAGCTACGGAAATACTCCGAACGGCGTATCGACACCATCTTGCGCAGTGAGCACAGTCGCGGGCAGCAAGCATCGACCGCAAGGGGACAACATGAAGAACACTTTTAGGCTCGCTCTCGTTCTCGCGACCATGGCACTGGCGCTCTCGTTCGCGCCGTTGGCCTCGGCGCATAACCGCGCACACATCATTCTTCCGAGCGGTGAGTGCATGATCGTGGGGTCGGTGAAGTCGGTCCCGCTTCCGGACGGGACGCTGCTCGACCTGCGACCAGAGACGCCGTGGCAGGTCGCCGACGAGATCGGCACGGCCTTCGCCGCTGAGGAAGGCAACTCCGCGCTCGAGAAGGGCGCATGTCCGTAAGGGCCAGCGGCGGCCCGAACCGGAGCTGACGCCCCCATCACGAACCGAATTTAGCGACTCGACGCCGGACGGACCGAGGTGGTCCGTCGGGCGTCAGGAAGCGTCGTCGATGCTCACCTCGGCGATGTCGGCGCCCAGGTGGTCCACCAGTGCGCGAGGCGAGAGATGGATGTTGACGCCGTGCCCTCCACCGCCGATCGCGACGACCTCGTGCTCCAACGCCGTGGCATCGACGATCACCGGCCAGACACGCGTCGCGCCGAAGGGTGTGATCGCGCCACGCTCGTACCCGGTGACCGCCAGCGCTTCCGCCGCGTCGGGCAGTGAGAGGCGCCGAACGCCGAGATGTGCACGCAGCTTCGACCAGTCGATGCGGCGGCCACCCGGGACGAGCACGAACACGTAGTCATCGTCACCGCGGCGGACCACCAGGCTGCGCAGCAGGGCGCTGAGCGGGATGCCCTGGAGATCCGCGCTCTCCTGGGGACTACGAGCCCGCGTCGTCTCGACCACGTCGAACGGAAGCTTTGAGCCCTCCAGCGCAGCGATCGCCGGGGTGTCAGGCATCGCCGGCGTCGGTGACCTCGATGCGGATCCGCTTGTTGATCCTGCCCTTCGACTCGTAGCCGGTGACGCGCACGCGCCCGATCTCGCCGGTATGCGCGACGTGCGTGCCGCCATCGGCCTGGAGGTCGAGCCCGACGATCTCGATCGTGCGAATTTCCGCGATGCCCTCTGGCAGCAGGTTGATCTTGTTGCGGATGAGATCCGGAATGGCGAACGCCTCGTCGCGCGGCAGGATGTTGACGCGAATGTCGCGGTCCGCGTCGATCTCGGCGTTGACCCGCTTCTCGATCTCGCCAACCAGCTCGCCGGACATCGTCTCGAACTCGAAATCCATTCGGCCCGAAAGCGGCTCCATGTTGCCGCCGGTGACCGATGCCTGATAGTCGCGCCACACAACCCCGCACAGGACGTGGAGCGCGGAGTGCGTTCGCATCAGCTGATGCCGGCGATCCCAGTCGATGCGCGCGGTGACCTCGGTGCCCGGCTCCGGCAGCGCCGGGCCGTCGACGACGGCATGCCAGATGTCGTCGCCACGCTTCTTCGCGCCGCCGATGCGCCAGGTCCCGCCCGCGCCGATGATCTGCCCGGTATCCGCCGGCTGCCCGCCACCGCCCGGATAGAAGACCGTCCGATCGAGGAGGATCGCGTTCGCATCGGCGTCGACCTCGACGACGGTCGCCCGCGTTTCGCGGGCGTAGGCATCGGTGTAGCAGATGTTTTCGCTCACGCCACAAGGCTAGCGCGTTGCGTCGCCGACGAAGATTGAGTCGCGACCCTGGATTTTCGGCCCGTAACAGATCAGCCCTGACATGAGAGGGGCATCGATTTCACGGAGCCACACGAAATGACACAGCTACAGCAAACGATCAACGCACCGCGCGTGGCGATCTCGGGCATGCTCATGGTGGGCGTGCTGGTGATCGGCATGGTCAGCGGGATCGCCCTCGCCGGTACCTCACTCTTCAGCGGGTTCGGAACCGACGACCAGGTGAGCCACATCACCCCGGCCGTTCTGCTTTCGGGCCTTCAGTGGGAGGGCCAGCGCGAGCAGCAGCGCATGTTCGGCGATGAGATTCCGCCGACCTGGTTCCAGAACTAGCCTCGCTGACCGATGGACGTCGACCTGATCACCCGAGCCCAGCGCGGCGACGAGGAGGCATTCGCCCGAATCGTCGCGCTGGCCGGTGGTCGGCTGCACGCCATCGCCCACCGCGTCCTGCGCGATCC
>DAIRFU010000862.1:0-2624 GCA_036794935.1 Kofleriaceae bacterium
ATCGTCGTCGTTGCCGCCGGTGGCGCGGTGTTCTACATGAAGTCGAGCAGCGAACAGGAGCCCGGGCCGTATGGCCACGGTCCTGTCGTCGCGCGCAGCGACGAGGCCACACCGGCCTGGATCAAGCCGAACATCACGCCGGGCGCGTCGTACTGCGGCGAGGACGGCGGCGGAGTGTCCTGCGTTGGCGTGTCGACGATCTCGGCGAGCCAGGAGGACGCCGAGGACGAGGCGAAGGACGCCGCGATCGAGTCGATCGCGTTCGAGCTCGGCAAGCGGATCACCGACAAGCAGTGGCTCGCGGCGATCCCGCCGATCTACACGCCGGCCCGCGATGCCAAGCTCGCGGCGCTGGCCCGCGACCCGCAGAGCACGCAGGCTCGCCGCGACGTGCGTGACGGCCGCCGTGCGGTCGCCCACGCGCTTCGTGGTGTCGAGCCGACGGCCGCGGGCCGCTACTGGGAAGCGTTCGAGGGCCGCGATGGTCGCCGCTACATCGCGTTCGTTCAGGTCAAGCTCGCCGGCGAGGACGCGCAGAAGCTCCTCGCGTCCTACACGACGCGAGCGAGCGCGCTCGGCGCGACCGCAGTCACGTTCTTTCCCGAGCTCGCGTGGCGGTATCCAGGCGTCGATCACGGCGCCGTGGTCGTCGCGCTCCAGCCCGGTCCGATCCAGGAGCTCGGCGTCGCCGAGCGGTCCGTCGTGCTCTCCGTCGATGGCCGCGAGACGCCGGATGCCGAGACGTTCGCGAAGATCGCGGACGACGAGCGAGCGCTCCGCGTCGCTGACGGCGGTACGTGGCGCATGCAGGTCCAGGCGGATGCCGGCGCCCCCCGCGAGTTCTCGCAGTCGTTCCCGACCCGCGTGATCGAGACCGTCCCGGATCGCTCGGGCAAGCGCCATGGCAGCGGCGATCGCCCCGGTACCGGCAGCGTCAACGTGTGGGACCGCTACGGCGGGAACCGCGGCGGCGGACGCGACGATCCAAACCAGTAGCAGCGACGGCCGCCGAGGCGCTCACGGCACGCCCACGATCTTGTGGAGCTGCAGCGAGAGGCGCCACACCGGCCGCGCCTGGACGAGCGCGAGCGTCCGCGCGAGGTGATGCTCGTAACGCCCGTCCATGCAGGGCTGCGCGAAGTAGTGCGTGCAGCGATAGCGCTCCACGTACGCGTCGAGCGTCGCCTCGTCGACGGTGTCGTCGACGACGACCTTGAGCTCGCTGACCGCCAGATCGTTGGCGAGCGAGATCGCCCGCGGGTGGAACTGCGGCTTCGGTGACACGGTGAGCCAGTCGACCGGCGCTCCGAGTGGGCGCGTACCGTTCGACTCCATGTGGATGCGAAAGCGCGCCGCGTGCAGCGCGTCCGCGAGCGGCGCATCCCACTGCAGCGTCGGCTCGCCGCCGGTGACCACGACCATCCGCGCGAGGTGGCGATCGAGCTCGACGAGGCGGGCGACGATCTCGGCCGCGGTCAGCCGAGCTGCACCATCGGGCGCGAAGTCCGTGTCGCACCACGTACAGGACAGATTGCACGCCGCGAAGCGCAAGAAGACGCACGGCCGCCCCGCGTGCGCGCCCTCGCCCTGCAGCGTCGGGCCGAACATCTCCTTGACGAGGTAGCGGCGCGGTTCAGGCATTTGCTCGGAGCGAATGCTATAGCGCGGGCGTGCGGATCTGCGTAGCCCTGCTCGCTCTCGTTGCCTGCAAGGGGCAAGAGACGCCTCCGAAGGCACCGCCCGTGCACGAGGGTTCCGCGGCCCGCGCGGGCTCCGGTGGCGTGCAGACGATCACGACGCACTGCCCGCAGCAGCCGTTCGCCGACTCGACGCCGCTCGCCGAGGCATCGGGCGCCGCGTGGCTGACCATCGACGGCACGCTCGCACTCGTGGTGGTCGCGGACAGCGGCCACACCGGCGACTACGCGATCCTCGATCCGGACACCGGCGAGACCCGCGAACAAGGCAAGCTGCCGCTCGGCGGGGGCGGCGACGATCTCGAGGGACTCGCGGCGCGCGGGGACCTCCTGTACGGCCTGAGCTCGGACGGCTGGATGCGGGTGTGGCGCCGCGCCGGTACGGGGTTCGCGCTCGTCGACGGGCCGTACGCGATCGGCCGGGAGAGCGACGGCACCAGCTGCGCGAAGCCGGGCGGCTGCGCGATCGACTACGAGGGACTCGCGCTCGCGCCCGCGCCCCATGGCTGCGCCGGGTTCGCCTGCAGCAAGGGCGATGGTCACCTGTACTGCCTGACCGAGCAGGACGGCCACTACACGGCCGACCGGTCGCGCACGATCGCGGTCGCCTCGCGCAAGGGCCAGCTCGCGGACTGCGCGTTCGACGAGCGCGGCACGCTGTGGGCCGGCAACAACGTGTTCGGCATGGATCAGGTGTATCGGATCGATAACTGGCAGGAGCCGGCGGCGGCGAAGGTGGTGTCGTTCAACGCGTTCGGGGTCGGGTTCCCGGAGGTGATCGCGGTCCGGGCCGGCATCATCTATCGGATGTCGGATACCGGCGGTTCTCCGAGCCTGCTTGGCAAATTTCGCTGTTCGGACGCGACCCGCTAGACTTACAGCGTGCAGTGTCCGTATTGCAGCGGCGACTCCAGCGTGACGGAGACG
>DAIRFU010000863.1:0-2616 GCA_036794935.1 Kofleriaceae bacterium
CCTGGAACGGCTTGGTCAGGTAGTCGTACGCACCTTGCTTCATCGCCGCGAGGGCCGTGTCGGCGGTCGCGTATGCGGTCACGAGGATGACCTCGGGATCGATCATCGACGGGGTGCCGCCGGGCGTTGCCTCGTACCGCACGCCGCCGCTCTTGATCGCCTTGAGCAGCCCGAGACCATCGACGTCGCCCGGCATCTTGAGGTCGGTCACCACGACATCGATCTGCTTCCTCTGCAGCTCGCCGAGCGCGTCGGCGCCGTTCTTCGCGACCGTGACCTGGTGCCCCGCACGGCGCAAACAGATCGCGAGAAACTCGCGCATCGACTGTTCGTCGTCGACGACCAGGATCTGGCCCACGACCCACTATACGACGTTTAGCGCCGCCGGCAGACCGCGACCAGGAACCCACCGACACTGCGCGCGCCGGGCAGATCCGCGAGCCGGTGCTCGGCCCACCGCACGGCGGCACCGACCACGGGCACGCGCAGCACGGCCGCGACGGGCGTGACCACCCGGATGCCGCGCGTCGCGACCCACTCGAGCTCGGGCGGCAGGTAGCTGCGGATCGCGCGGGCGTCGTCGTAGCGCGTGTACACGTGCTCGTCGTGGGTCTGCTCGGAGACTGCCGTGGGCGGCTTCAGCGCCTTGACGAGCCGGCGCAGCGAGCGCGCGTTGTAGAACTCGGCGAGCACGTAGCCGCCCGGGCGCACGACGCGCGCCATCTCGCGCATCGCGCCCGCGATGTCCGGGATGTGGGCGAGGACCTTGAACGAGTACGCGACGTCGACCGACGCGGTCGCGAGGGGGAGCTCGGTCGCCGAGGCCTGGATGACCGAGAGGCCGCGCTCGGCGGCCTTCGCGAGCATGCCGCCCGAGAGGTCGATGCCACACGCGCCGCGGGCGAAGTGGCCGACGCGCTCGAGGATGAGGCCGGTGCCGCAGCCGACCTCGAGGGCCTGCTTGCCGCGCGCGTAACGCTCGACGAGCTCGACCTCGAGGTCATCGAGCATGCGGTGGTAGGGCAGGTGGCGCTCGCGCTCGTACCAGCCGGCGAAGTCGTCGTAGTAGGCGCGGTTGTCGAGCCGGGACATGTGCCCGCTGTGTACTACAGCTCGCCGGGCGCTGACTCTAGCCGATGTGCTAACCTGGATCGGTGCTCGATAGGATTCGCATCGACCCCGCAATTTGCGAGGGCAAGCCGACGATTCGCGGCTTGCGCATTACCGTTGATTTCGTCCTCAAGCTGCTCGGGGACGGCTACACGGCCGACGACATCGCGCGCGAGTACCCGGAGCTGGAGAGGGAGGACGTCCTCCAGGCGGCCAGGTACGGTGCGTGGCTGGCGAGCGAACGTCACGCCGTGATCGCTCGCTGATTCGGGTGGCATGCAGCTTGTCGCGGACGTTCACATCTCGCCGCGCACGGTCGCGTTCCTACGAGGGCTCGGCCACGATGTCGTGCGCGTCGGGCCGGATTACCTGAGCTCGTCGGCTGCCGACGCCGAGATCGTGGCCGCTGCAACGGCCGACGGTCGGACCATCATCACGCAAGACATCGACTTCTCTGCAATCGTGGCGCTGTCGGGCTCGACGCGGCCATCGATCGTTCTGTTGCGCCTCGTGACCGCAAAGGTCGAGATCGTGAACGACGTGCTCGAACGCGCGCTGCCGATGATTGAGAGCGAACTCGCAGCTGGCTCCATTGTCACCGTGGAGGAGCATCAGGTGCGCGTTCGTCGTTTACCAATCGCGTGAAGGCGCGCACGCCCGCATCGCGTGTAGCTACAGCTTGGCGAGGAGCTCTTTCTTCTTCGCCTCGAACTCGGCATCGGTCAGCACGCCCGCGGACTTGAGCTCGCCGAGCTGCTTGAGCATCGACATGATCTGGTCCTTGCTCTCGCCGGCCGGAGCCTGAGCCTGGGCCCGTTGCGCGCCGCCACCCATCATGTTGGCCATCTGGCCGGCCATCGCGAAGCCCATGCCAATGCCGGCACCTTCGAGGCCGGTGCCGGCACCGCCACCCTTCTTCATGCCCTCGGCCGCACCCATCATCATCTCGGCCTGCGCGAGCTGCTGATAGCCGGCCATGCCGCCGGACGCGTTGATGTACGCGAGGCGCTCGACGAGCTTGTCGAGCCGCTCCTTGTCGGCCTGGTCCATCGTGATCGAGAAGTCACCGAAGCGCATGATCTCGACGCCGTAGGGCTCGATGTTCTTGCGAACATTGGCGAGCGTGGATTCCTCGATCTCGTCGGTGTAGGCGCCCGACGTGACCTTCATGAGGGGCCAGTTCTGCTTGACGATCAGCTCGGCGATGCCGTCCTTCATCGTCTTCTGGACCTGGCTCTTGAACCAGCCGAGGAACGCGTCGTTGGTGGTCGCCCGCTGGCCGACGAGACCGATCACGAACTTGGTCGGATCGATGACCTTGGCGGAGAACTCGCCGTAGACCATCAGGCGGACGCGGAGCTGCGTCTGCGGGTCCTGGATGTCGCCGATCGAGGTGCCGAACTTCAGCGACGGCATCTCGCGCGTCGTGACGAAGTAGACCTCGCAGATGAAGACGTTGCCGCCCGTGAACTTGTCGACGAGCTGCCCGAGGAACGGGATGTTCGA
>DAIRFU010000249.1:0-5377 GCA_036794935.1 Kofleriaceae bacterium
CTGGTTGCTCGCGCCGCACCGCCGCGCGACCGCGGGGCTGCTCGGTGCGCCCGCGAGGGCCGCGGCGACGACGGCGGCGCCGCCCGGTGTGCCGGCCGAGCCGATCGTCGCCGGCGCTGCATCCGCACTGCCGCGTGCGATCGCCGCGCACCTCGCGGTGGCCGGCGGCGAGCCCGCGAGCGGCGACCGGCTCGCGTGCGCGGTGACCGCCTGGGACGCCGCGTTGCTCGATGGTGCCACGCAGAGCTGGCTCGCCCGCCGCGCGCTCGAGCTCGATGCCCCGGCCGGCGCCGTCGATCGCGCGCTTCGCGACGTCGCGGGCGCGGTCACCGACGAGCTCGCGCGCATCGCCGATGCGGCACAGCTCGCCGCGCCGGCATCGCACGGCCCCGTCGGCGAGTCGCTCGCGCGCCGGCTCCGCCACGGCCGGCTCGACGCGCTCGAGGCCGGCTTCACGCGCTGGGAAGATCGCCGGCACGCCGGCGCGGTGCGCGCCCCGATCGACGAGTGGCGCGAGTGGGTCGCGCTGCGCGCCGCCTACGAGGCGGCGGTCGCCACCGGCGGCCTCGAGCTGCGCCGGCTCGCGTTCCCGCACGCGTACAGCAAGGGCACCAGCATGGCGGTGTGGCTGTGGAACACGCGCAACGAGTACGCGCTCTCGCACGCGATCTCGAAGTGGCTGCTCGGCGAGGCGCTCACCGTCGGTGACACCGAGGCGATCGAGCTGTGCACGCGCAACTGCCGGCTCGCGGTTCCGACGCGCACCGGAGAGGTCCGCGGCCCCTGACCTCGTCGGCTCGTACGAACCGTTCGGACGTCGTCGCCACAGCGCGCTCCCTTCCTGCGAAGCCGGTACGAACGCTGTACGAACGGTGTTCGTACCGACGTTGTGGAGGACTACCTTCGACGAGCAGCGGGGTTCGAACGGTCCGAACCATGTCGGCAGGGCGCTTATCCCCTCCTGCGAGGCCGGTACGAACGCTGTACGTACGGGGTTCGTGCCGACGTGGTCGAGGACTAGCTTCGACGAGCCGCGGGGTTCGAACGGTTCGTACGACGTGGCCACACGTCGACTCGTCGCAGCCGAGCTCGCCCGCGTGGCGCCCCGTCACTTCGACCAGTCGCAGCCGAGCTCGTCCTGCGTGATGTGACAGCGCAGGCACATGCGGCGGTTGCCGCGATCGAGCATCCGGCACTGCAGGCTGCCGCGCCAGCCGCGCGGGTGCGGCGAGATCCGCGGCGCCATCGGCTCGGCGCTGTGACACGTCAGGCAGTCCTCCTCGCGGTGACACGATGCGCACGTGCCGATGCTCCTGCGCGCGACCGCCGCGTGCAGGTTCGCGCCCGGTCCCGGCGACGCCCAGCCGGCCGGGTGAAACTGACGATCCGGGTCGCGGCTCTCGAACGCGGTGTCGCCGCGCGTCCCGATCCCGGAGCGCTCGTGACAGGCGACGCAGAACGTCTGCCGGCGGTGACACGCCGAGCAGTCGGGCCGGCCGCGCCTGGCCTCGATCGGATGGAGCTGGAGGTAATTGCCCCGGTGGAAGTCGGCCGGCTTGATCGCACCCTGGTGGCACTCGGCGCACTCGGAGCGGTCGTGGCACGCGCCGCAGGTCGCGTCGACCCGGCGCGCCTGTTGCGCGTGATCGCGGTCGAACTGCGGGCCGTGATCATCGCCGAGCCCGGTGTGGCGCGGCACCAGCTCGCCGTGCGGGAACGTGGTCTGCATCAGGCCGCCGACCGCCGCGAGGTGACAGGTCGTGCAGCGCCGCTGGTCGGTGCCGCCGGCGTGGCAGCCCAGGCACGACTCCATCGTCGGCAGGTGGCGGGTCGTCGCGAGGTCGACCTTGCGGAGGTCGCCGTGACAGCTGTCGCACGATCGCGCCGCGTGCGCGGCGTGAGAGAACTTGAGCGGAGCGGACCTGACCTCCACGCGCGCGACGGGCTCGCCGGGCGAGAAGCCCCGGTGGCAGCCGCTGCACGCGGCGACCGGCGTCGCGACCTTGTCGGGCTGCGCGCGATCGATCGCGTGGCAACCGCGGCACGCCGCCTCGGTCGGCAGCAGGTTGTCCACGGTCGACCGCGAGGTCGTGGCGGCGGGGTGGCACGTCTCGCACGCCGTGCCGCGCGCGAGGTGCCGGGCGTGCGAGAAGATCAGCGGCAGCTGCTGGGGCGGATAGATCACCGGCGAGAACGGCGCCTCGTGTTCACCGGCGAACCCGCCCGCGGCGGCGCAGACGATCGCGAACACGACGAGGGGGCGGAGGATCTTCATGGCTCGGGGGAGAAGTTGAGGTCGAGCACGCCGACGACGCGCGTCTGCAGCTCATCGAGGGCGTCGTAGTCGAGCTCGGCGATCGCGTGGACCGCCGCCTGATCGGAGATCCGGATCGTCGAGCTGGCCACCGCGCTCGTGGTCACGAACCGGCGACCGCTCGGCGACGCGGTCGCATCCTCGCGGACGCCGAGCACGACGAGCCGGCCGCGCAGCCACAGGTCGTCACCGTTGGACCAGGCCGCGTCGCCGGCGCCGCCGACCCGCCGCCCTCCCCAGCCGTCGTCCCACAGCGCGTCGAGCCGCGCGCGCCACGCGCCGCCAAACGTGTGCTCGACGCCGGCGTCGAGGCCGCCTGCCACCGGCGAGAGCCCGTCGGCATCGTCGTACTTGCGCAGCCACGCGCTCGCCGACGCGCGCCACGGCGCGTCGGGCGTGTACTCGTAGCCCAGCCGCGCGTCCGTGGTCGGCGCGAGCGAGAACACGTTGAAGATCGAGTCGCCGTCGAACGTGGGAAAAAAGTACTCGATCGCTGGCTCGATCGCGTGGGCGCCGCGCCGCAAGCGTGCGCCGACCACGGCGCGATCGACGAGCCCGTGCAGGAGCGAGTAGCGTGCGGCCGCGAACGGCGACACCGCCGTGCGCCCGGCATGGAGGTCCGCCTGCACGCGCGCACGCAGCCGCTCCTCGTTCACGCCCGTCGCCGGCGCCTGACCGAATTCGTTCGGGTACAGGCCGCGGTCGGGGTAGTCGAGCCGATCGGCCGCACCGATCAGCCCGACGGTGTTCGACCACGTGCGCCGGTAGCCGAGCTCGGCGGCGATGCCATGCACCGGATGCATCGTGACCGATGCCGCGACGGTCGGCTGGCTCGCCTCGCGCTGCGGACAGAATTCGTAGTCGCTCGCGAGCCGGTGGTTCGAGATCGCGCGGTTGCGATCGATGAGCTGCCACGAGCCGGTGCCCGGCGTCGGGCCCTCGACGTACTCGCGGCAGCCCGCGCCGGACGTGCCGTCGAGCTCGTACGCGGCGGTCCCGAACGGCGACGCGGCGCGCACGTGCAGGCCCGCGGAGGCCGCGACGGTGAGCGGTGTCGCCGGCACGTCGAGCCGCGCGGCGGCGCCGTCGAATGCGGTCGTGCCCCAGCTGTCATCCTCGAGCAGGCGGCCGAGCTTGAGCGCCAGCCGATCGTCGGCGAGCCCATCGACCGCGAGGAACGCGTACATGAGATCGAGGCTCGCGACCGATTCGCCGAGCTCGGGAATGACGTCCAGCGCGTCGCGGCGGATCGGGCCGGGCAGCGCGATGCGGCCGCTCGAGTAGTCGCCGAAATCGTGGTCGATGCGCAGGTAGCTCTGCCACGTGATGCGCGGTCCTGCGGCCGGCAGCCGCGACCGCCGCCGCGCCGCCGCGAGATCGCCGACGTCGTAGATCCGCAGCACCAGCATCTGCGTGATGCGGCGCCGGCCGAGGAACAGATCCGGACCGACGAGCCGGTAGTCGCGCAGCTGATACGCCTGGCCATACGTGCGCGCGCGCAGCCAGAACTCGTACGCGTGTGCCGGCGCGGCCACGAGCAGCATGGCGGCAACAACGCACGCCCGGCGCAGCATCCCTGCGACGGTAACACGCGATCAGCGCGTGCGCGCGACGGTGACCGGCCCCACGTCGACGCGCGCGCCCTCGCCGGCGGTGGCGATACCCCACGCGCCGCGCTCGCCCGCCGGCACCGCGCACGACACCAGCGCGGTACCGCCGCCCGCCGCGCCCACGCTGACGGTCGCGGTGCCGCCGCCGATCGCCAGCGTCACCACAGCGGCGAGATCGGTCTCGGTCACCACGCTGCCGCTGCACACGAGCGTCGTGGCGCCTGCGCCGAGCTGTTCGATACGCGCCGGCTCGCCGGGCACGAGCCGGCCGACGAGGGCCCGGCCCGGTCCGGTCTGTCGCGCGATCAGCGCGACGCCGCCGGCCTCGACCTTCACGCTCGCGGAAACCGAGCCCTCGGCCATCCGCGGGCCGCCGACCAGCGCGCGCGCGCGGTAGTCGTCCGCGCTCGCGGTCAGCACGAAGCGGCCCGCGGCGCGATCGAGCAGCGTCGGATCGCTCGCGGTCAGCACGCCCTCGGTGCTGCCGTCGGGCAAGGCGACGATCGAGCCCGAGGCGGGGCCAACGAGCGACGGCCGATAGATCCACGCCTCGGCGGTCGCGCCGGTGCCGCCGAGCACGAGCAACGTGCCGTCGGGCAGCCGCGCGAGCACGGGCGCGGTGATCGCGGGCGCATACGTGCCGGCCGGTGCGGCGACCTGCCACGCGTTCGTCGTCGGTACGTAGCGCGCGACACTCGTGGCGCCGCCGATCGCGACCACCGAGCCGTCCTCGAGCGTGGCGAGGCGAGCGCCGGTGACGCGCGGTGCGAGCGCGAGCGGCGCGAGGCCGCCGCCGGGAACGAGCTGGGCCGCCGCGCCGGTCTGCGGGTCCGCGTCCGGATCGAACGCGGCGAGCACCGCGCCACCGTCGAGGAACGCGTGCTGCGCGGGCATGCCCGTGATCGACTCGGCGACAGCGTCGGCGAGCGCGAACCGGTCCGCCACGCCGGGCGTGCCGGTGCCGCCCGCGAGCAAGAACCGGCGCACGCCGTCGGCCTGCTCGCCGAGATCGAGCAGGTCGCCCCCGAACCGCTGCACCGAGTCGGCGAGCTGGGGGGCGCGCTCGCGCTCGGCGAGATCGGCGAGGTCGTAGACGAAGCCGGTGCGCAGCGCCGGGCCGCTGCACGCGCCACCCGTCACGTCCGCGCAGCCGCCGATGATCAACAGATGCTCGCCGTCGACCGCGCGGGCGCCGTGGAACGCGCGGTGATCGAACAGGCTCGGCGCCGTCAGCTCGCGATCGGCGGGCGTGAAGTACGCGAGGGCGTGGCTCGCGGTCCCGGTGAGCACGACACGGCCGTCGGCCAGCTCGCTCAGCACCGCGCCGGCGAGCCCGTTGTCCGGATCGACGAGGCTCGGCGGCACGTCGACGGCGGTGAACGTCGTGGTCGCCGGATCGTAGTACTCCGCGGTCGAGAGCTGCTCGCCTGCGGGGCCGGTGCCGCCGACGATC
>DAIRFU010000249.1:5387-9477 GCA_036794935.1 Kofleriaceae bacterium
GCGACCAGGCCGCCGCCCGGACCGACGACCTCGACGCCGAGCTGCTCGGTGTCGGCGGGAAACGCGTCGATCGCGTCGGGCGGGACGCTGCGCCGGAGCTCGCCGCTCGCCGCGTACGCGATCACGCGCAGGCCGGTCTTGCCCATCGTCATCCCGCACGGGTTCACCGGCACGAGCTGCACGTGCGCGGCGGGATCGCCGCACGCGACGAGCAGCACGCTGACGAGGCACCCCGCTCGCATGTGCCCCCGAGCATAGCTCTGATACGCTCGCAAACCGAATGACCGAGTTGCCGACGACGTTCGGCAAGTACTACTTGACGGAGAAGCTGGCGACCGGCGGCATGGCCGAGATCTATCTGGCGAAGATCATCGGTCCGGGCGGGTTCGAGAAGCCGCTGGTCATCAAGCAGATCCACCCGGAGCTGTCGGGCAACCGTCACTTCGTCGATCTGTTCGTCGCCGAGGCCAAGACGCTCGTCACCCTCGCCCACGGCAACATCGTGCCGGTCTACGAGCTCGGCGTCGTCGACGATACGTACTTCATCGCGATGGAGTACATCGACGGGCCGACGCTGTACCGGCTCACCGAGCGCATGGCCGGCCGCGACGAGGTGATGGAGCCCGCGGTCGCCGCCTGGATCGCGGCGCGCCTCCTCGACGGCCTCGACTACGCGCATCGCAAGGGTGAAGGCGTCATTCACCGCGACCTGTCGCCGCGCAACGTGATGCTGTCGCGCGACGGTGAGGTCAAGCTCGTCGATTTCGGCATCGCGGTCACGCTCGGCGACGGCGGCGAGAGCGACGATACCCGGTCGATTTCGGCGGCCGGCGTGAATCCGGCCGCCGGCAATCCGGGTCCGACCGGCTCGTTCCCGTACATGTCGCCCGAGCAGGTCCGGCGCGAGGCGCTCACCGGGCAGACCGACCTGTTCTCGCTCGGCGTCCTCGCGTGGGAGATGCTCGCCGGCCGCCGCCTGTTCGCGCGGCCCGATGCCGAGGCGACGCTCGCCGCCGTGCTCGACGCGCCGATCCCGGCGCCGTCGTCGGTGCGTCCCGAGGTGCCGGCGAAGCTCGACGAGGTCGTGATGCGTGCGCTCGAGCGTGACCGTGCCGCGCGCTGGCAGAGCGCAGGCGACATGCTCGCCCAGCTCAACAAGTATCTCTACAGCCTGGACGAGACACCCGGCGCGCGCGAGGTCGCCGCGCTGGTCGCGCGCTACTGCCCGCACGAGACGCGCCGCCTGCCGACGCACGCCGACGCAGCCGCACCTGCCGCGCCCGGCGACGCCGGGGATGCCGGTGCGCCGGCACCGAGCGGACCGCGCACCGCGGTGATCCCGCGTGATGGCGCCGCGCGCGGCCGGCCCCAGCGGCACCGGACCTTCGCGACGAACGTCGACATGAAGGACGTGCTCGATCGCGCGACACCGCTGTTGGCCTTCGACGCGATCGCCGAGGATCCCGCGCACGCGCCAGCGGCGGAGCCCGCACCCGCGCCACCGGCGGAGCCCGCGCGAGCGCCAGCGGCGGAGGCCGCGCCCGCGAGCGAGGCCGGCCCGCAGATCCCGATCCCGCTCGGCCGGCCGCCGAGTCGCAGCGTGCTCGTGCTCGTCGGCCTCGGCGGGGTCGCACTCGCCGCGGCCTCGATCTACGTGTTCTTCGCCGGTCGCGAGCGTGTGCTGCGCGGCCACCGCGATGCCGGTGCCGCCTTCGCGCTCACCGACGCGGCGGTGCCGGCCTCCGGCGATGCATCCGAGATGCCCGACGCTGCCGACGCCGGCGCCGATGCAGCGCCCCGTGTCGCGCCGCCGGTGGATGCCGGAGCCGGCGCGATCGCACCGACACGTCCGGATGCAGCGAGTCGCCGCGTCGAGGCGCCGCGCAGCCCGAAGGACGCAACGACCACCACCGTCGTACGCGGCACCGCGACCCTGCGCGTCGGCGCGATCCCGTGGGGCGAGATCTACGTCGACGGCACGTCCGTCGGCCGCACGCCTCGCGAGCTCACCGTCCCGGCGGGCCGGCACACCGTCGAGATCGTGTTCCCGGCCGAGACGCCGCCGCGCAAGCAGACGTTCGCGATCGACGTCGCCGCCGGCGAGACCAGGCCGCTGCAGGCCGACTTCTCCGACTGAGGTCAGAACCGGTCCGGATCGACGCCGACGACCGGCGGCGGACGCGACGACGACACGATCGCGATCACCGCGATGGTCGCGATCACTGCCGCCGCGCCGACGCTGCCCCAGAGAACGGGACTGCGGCACAGCTTGCAGCCGACATCGATGGGCGTGCCGGTCACGCGCGGATCGCCGAGCAGGCTCGGCGGATAGCGCAGGTTCGCGGTCCGCGCCGCCTGCCACGCCTCGCGGGCCGCGGCGGCGATACCGCTCTGCTCGGCGTAGCCGATCTCGATCACCGCCGAACAGCGCGCCGGCAGGCCCGCGCAGCGCTGGACGAGCAGCGCCGGGCCGCCGCGCAGCTGCGCGCCCGCGACCAGCACGACCTCGTCGAGATCGGCGAAGCGCAGCGTGGCGTCGACGAGCTCCTGGGCGCGCGCATCGTCCATCCCGATCACCGCACCGTCGGCGAGCCGCCGCCAGGCCGGATCCGGAGCGAGGTCGACCGCGAGCTCGCGCGTCGTCGCGTCGACCGCGACCGCGAGCGCGCGTGCCTCGTACTGCGGCGCACGCGCGACGACGACGTGTTGACCGACCGCGAGCTCGACGTGCAGCGGCGCGCGGCCGATCAGCTTGCCGTCGACGCTGATCGCGGCGCCGGCCGGTTCACTCGCGATCCGCACCGAGCGCACCGCGGGCGTCATCGCGCGTGCCGCGTCGACCGCGGCGACCACGTCGGGCGAGAACTCGGCGAGCGCGATCGGCCGTGCCGGATCGAGCGCGAGTGCGAGCGCGAGCGTCGCCCGCGCCTCCGCGGTCCGGCCCAGGTACGCGAGCACCGCGCCGAGCCGCAGCGACGCATCCGCGTAGATCGCGGCACCGCCCTGGAGCGCGACCAGCCCCTCGGCCTCGGTACGCGCGCTCGCCAGCCGGGAGGCCGCGAAGTCGACCTGCACGCGCAAGAACGCACGCCACGCGTCGTCGATCTGGGTGCGCACGCGGCGGAACCGCTCGAGCGTCGAGATCGGCACCGCGCCGGCCGCGATCGCCCCACGCGCCTGCGCGATCGCGTCCTCGACCACGCGCACGGGCCTGCCCTCGCCGACCGCACCGGCGATCGCCCGGCCCGCCGCACCGCGATTCCCACCCCGCGCCGCCACCGCGACCACACCGATACCGTCGGCGCGCGCGGACCCGCACAGCACGGCCGCGATCGCGATCGCACCCGCGATCGACAGTTGCCTCACCTGCCCGAGTATACTCGCGGCATGCGCTTCGAATGGATGGACTGCACGCCCGGCAAGCCGAATGGCTCGAAGCTGCGCGCCGAGGTCGCCGCGGCCGAGCTCGCGAGCCGGGCGGCGACGCTCTACCGGCTCGGCTTCTCCGAATCGGATGCCGTCACCCGGCTATGCGCGCGCATCGCGTGGGAGTACGAGCCGTCGTCTGCGAAGGGCGCGAGCGCCCACCGGCGCCCCGACGCACTCTCCGACCAGGCGATCGCGACGATCGTCGCCGCTACGTACGCGCGCCGGCCCGGCGGCTGGTGACCGCGCGGACCGCATGACGCGCATCGCGCTCGCCGCTCTGTTCGCAGCGTGCCAGCCGTCGAGCGCCGCCGCGCCTCTCCCATCGCGCCCCGCGCAGCAGCTCGCGCTCCTCGATCTCGCGGGCACGTGGCGGTGGATCCTGCACACCGACGAGAACGCGACGTCGCGTGTCGAAGACGAGCTCTGGCAGCTGCACGCCGACCCGGCGGCCCCGAGCCACCTCGTCGGCCGCTACCTGCGCACGGTCGAGGTCCGCTCGACCGATCACGTCCCGTTCCCGTGCAACCAGCGCCTGTTCTATCGCCAGCGCGCGCTGTTCGACGTCACTGCCGAGGCGCAGGGTGGCGAGTTCGTCATGCACGAGACGGGGTATCAGGTCGAGCCGTCGCCCTGCGACCACGGGTTTCGTCACACCGGCCGT
>DAIRFU010000250.1:0-9458 GCA_036794935.1 Kofleriaceae bacterium
ACCGCGAGAGCTACCTCGCCGGCGTCGCCCACGATCCGGCCGGCGTGCGCTGGCGCGATGACGGCGACGACGCGCGGTTCGCGATGCTGCTCACCCGCCTGCGCGCGCACGGCGTGCCCGAGGACCTGCGGCGCACCGAGGCGATCGTGATGCGCCTGTCGCGGATGCTCGCGCACCGCCCGCTGCTCGCGCCCTCGCCCGCCGATCTCGTCGCGATCCGCAGCTCGCTCGCCGCTCACCAGGCGCGTGTCGAGGTCGCGACCGACACCGTCCTGCGCGGCCTGCGCGCGCAGCTCACCGCTTCTTGACGCCGAGCGCCTTGAGCCGGGCGGTCGCGAGCTCGAACACATCGGCGACGAAGCCGCTGGTCGGCTCGCGTTTGATCCGGCGATAGACCGCGATCGCGTCGTCGCGGTAGCCGAGCAGCTCGAGCATGCGCCCGTGCACGTACAGATCGGCGTCGCCGGGTCGCGGCAGATCGTTCGCGCGCACGCTGGCGTCGAGGTGCGTATGCGCGTCACCGAGCTCGCCCAGCTCGGCCTCGATCGTCGCGAGCGTGTTGAGCGCATGCGCGTCCGTCGGCGCGAGCTGCACGGCCTTGCGCGCCATCGCACCGGCTCCCTTCAGATCGCTGCCCTCGACGAGCTCGAGCCACGCGAGATTGTTGAACGCGATCGGCGGCGGCGACGCCTGCTTCACCACCGGCCCGAACCGCCGCACCGCCTCGGCGAGCTTGCCGCGGCCGATCGCGACATCCGCGTACGTCATCGCGAGCGAGAAATCGTCGGGATCCTTCGCGAGCGCGTCGCCGAGCAGCCGATCTGCATCGTCGAACCGGCCCTGGTGCGCGAGCGCGTAGCCGAGCATGACCGTGGGGAGCGACAGCTGCTTCGGTGCGCGACCGAGCCAGGCACGCGCCTGGTCTTCGAGGTCGACCCACTTGCGCGTGACCTCGTAGAGCTCGGCGAGCGCCGAGTCGCAGGCGAACTGCCCGGCGGTGGTCGTCGGCTTGCAGCGCGCGAGGATCGGGATCGCGTGGGCGGCGTAGATCTCGACGGTCAGCCTGGCCGCCGCTAGCTCCATGTCCTTGCGCCTGCGCGGCAGGTTCGTGCCCCACACGGTGCTGAACCGGCGGGCGACCAGATCCTGGCCAGCCCGCGGCGCGAGGTCCTTCGCGAGCCAGTCGAGGAGGCGCAGCGCCTGCTTCTCGTCACCCTTCGCGAGCAGCCGCAGCAGGTGACGGCCGGCACCCTGCGGCGCACCGACATCGGCGATCACCTTCGGCGTGCCGCGATCCGCGGCGACGTAGGTCTGGGATCGCACGGTGAGCTCGTCGAGCTCGACGCGCCACAGGCCACCCTCTCCCTCCACCGTCAGCTTGAGGATCGACCTGAGGACGTCCTCCATCAGCGGGCTCGTCATCAGCTCGTTGCGCGTCAGCGCCGCCTTGGCCTTGCGCTGCTGCTCCTGCATGTCGTCGCGGACGGCGGCGTCCCAGTACACGCCCGTCGCGTGTGCCGGGCGGATCGCGCCGAGCACCATCGCGATCGCGGCGTCCCGCGGATCCTTGCCGCGCTTGAACGGCGCGTCGTGACGGGTGACCTGCTTGAGGATCTCGGCGCGCAGCGCGGTCTGCTGGGCAGAGCCGAGCTCCGCGAAGAGCGGTCGCATCAGATCGTAGTGGCGCAGGAAGAACAGGAGGCTCGCGGCCACGGACAGCTGCTTCGTCGCACTCGCGCCGTTCGCGAGCGTACGCGCCTCTCGCACCGCCGCCGGTACCCCGTGCGAGATCGCGACGGCCGTGACCAGGAGCTGATCGCGGCGGTCCTCCACCTTCATCGTGCGCAGGAGCTTCTCGGCCTCGGCGGCGTCGCCCGCCCACAGCAGCGCGGTGACGAGCGAATACGCGTGATCTTGTGTTGCATCGAGTGCGTACGCGTCGCGCCACGCCGCGATCGCGGCGCGCACGTCTGATCCGGTGTCGAAGCGACGCCCGGCGGCATTGCGCTCGAGCAAGGCCGCGAGGTCTGCGGCCGCGCCGAGGTGCTTCGGATCGAGCGCGTGCGCCTTCTCGAGCGCCTTGCGCGCGCCGGCGTGATCGTGGTCGTAGCCGAGCCACGCGCCGAACGAGTCGTGCTGGAGCACCCAGCCCAGCACGGCGTACGCATCGGCGTTCTTCGGCTCGAGTTGCACGGCCCGGCGGGCCGCGCGGCGAGCCGCTTCACCCAGCCCGGCCTTGATCAGCACGTGCGCGAGCTGCTGGTGATGCAGCGCCTCCTTCGGATGAAGGCTGATCAGCTTGTGAGCCGCGGCGATCGCATCGCGGTACGTGCCCGCATCGGCCAGCGCGAGCGACGCGAGCGGGAACACGAGGTGGCGCGCCTCCTCGCGGGCCAGCGCGCGCGCCGCCTGTTGCACGTTCTCCACCTCCGCGGGTGTCAGCCGCGACCGGGTCGTCTCGAAGCGAAACGTGACGACGAACGTGTGGCCGTCGACCCGCTGCGACTCGACGAGCTGCCACGGACCGAGCTGGTGCGTCCGTGGCGCAGCCGGCGGCGGCAGCGTGAAGCCGACCGGCACGACGAGTCGGTTCTCGATCTCGTAGCTGTGCGGTGCCGCGAGCTCGAGGTCATACGTACGCCGGTGCTCGTCGTCGTCCGGATCGGAGAGCAGCGCCGGCAGCTTGGCCAGCACGTCCGTCGGAAACAGGTAGACCTCGACCGACTCTCGCTCGGTGTAGCCGCGCCGCGCTGATCGGACGACGACGGTGGTCTCGAAGGGCTTCGCCAGATCGTCGGGCGCAGTCGTCGTGTAGCGGTCGAGCGTGCCTTTGTACTCCGTGGTCGCGTAACGCGTGAGGCCCTTGCGGACCTCGTCGGCGGTGCTGTCGCGGATCCACGCCCGCTGCTCCGCCTCGAACACGCCGCCCTCGCGGCTGACCTCCGTGACCCGTGCCGCCCCGTACTCGGCGAGCTCGAACGTGCGGACCTCGCGCACAGCATTCGCGGTGGCACGCGCGGCAGGCGTCGCGATCAGCGCGCGAGCATCGTCCGCGACGATCAGCGCGAGTCGGCCTCGATCCGACGTCGGCAGCTGGCCCGGCGCGGTCAGCGCCTCGACCGGATCGATCCAGGTCTCTGCCTTGCCGAGGTGCGCGCGCACGATCACGTGGTCGAAGAACGAGAAGCTCGGCAGGTCGCGGTCGAGATCCGGGCCTGGTCCGACGTTGATCAGCGCGAGCTCGGCGCGGATGCCCGCCTGGCGAAACAGCGCGAGGAGCAGTGTCGCCATGTCCTTCGCGTCGCCCCACCCGCGCTTCACGGTCTCGGCAGGCGTGGCCGGCGCGATGGCCGCATCGCCGAGCGCGACGCCCGAGTACTCGACGTGCGCGTGGAGCCAGTCCACCAGCGCGCGCGCGGTGGCCAGCGTCGCTCCGGAGGGCAACCCGGCCGGCAGCGTGATCCGCCCCTCGGCGATGCTCTTCTCGACGAGCGCGCGATAGCGGCGCGCGATCGGGTTCCAGCTCGCGATCGGGGTCGCAGTGATGTACGGATACGGTCGCGCATCGCCCGGCACGAACGCCTCGTACTCGTGCTGCGGCAGGGCCGCGAGCGCGTACGTGATGATCTGGCGCCCGCCGGCGCGCGTGATGGTCGGCTTCGTTCCCTTCGCCAGCCCGACCGGCCGCACGCGCAGCTTCTGCTTCGCGGGCGCCGAGAACCGCGCGCGCACGCTCTGCGGGACCACCGAGCTCGACAGGTTGACGGCGAAGCCACTGCCGATGCCGAGCGCCGGTTCCCGGTCGACCGTTACCACCTGCTCCTCGACCACGGCGCCGACGGACAGCGGCGGTAGCGGCACCTCGAGACGCCGCCGATCGCCCGCCGCGGCCTGGGCTGCGTTGCCAACCGGCACGTCCCTGATCAGCTTCTGATCGACCTCGCTGGTCCGTCCGCTCGGCTCGATCACGCGCACGCGCACCGTCGGCCGGTCCTGATACGCGGGCAGCCACGTGCTGCTGAGCGTGTTCCAGTCGTCGGCACCGGCCTGGGTCTTGACCACGAACACGAGGCGCCAGGAGGAGGTCACGCGGCCACGCTCGTCGTAGCTGACGTCGTCGTCCTCGCGCAGCACGACGACATCCGAGCTGTCGCTCGATGCGCCCTTCGCCGCGACGAGCAGCTCCGCGGCGGTCGCGGTGAACGGCTGCTTGTCGAGCGCGGGCGCGGCGGCCGCGCTGCCCACCATCATGCCGAGCGCGATCACCACCCGCGCTCCCATCCCCACCGCCCCGTTCACACGACCCGACGCTCCAGCTGACATCTCGAGCATTCTAATGCAGAGTCACAGCGCGATCCGGAATGCGTGGTGTATGCGTTTGTCGCGGAAGTCGGGTGGCATCGTCGCGTGGGTCTCGTCGCGGATCTCGGCCCGTGAAAATGACCATGCGAATTTGAACCGGCGCAGGTTCGTCGAGAACCAGATCACCTTCGAGGTCACCGCGGCGACGTCGTCGAGCAGCGCGGCGTGATCGCGCTGGACGTCCCAGGTGTAGTTCATGCGCTTCGAGTTCGAGAACGTCGGTGGATCGACGACGGCGAGGTCCCAGCGGCGGCCGGCGCGGCGCGCCTCGGTGAGGAACTCGCGCACGTCGGCGTGCACGATCTCGCCGGTCAGGCCGTTGAGCGCGAGGTTCTCGGCGGCCCAGTCGAGGTACGTCCTGGATAGATCGACGCTCGTGGTCTGCATGCCGGCGGCCGCGCCGTAGACGCTGAACGCGCCGGTATAGGCGAAGAGGTTCAGCAGCGACGACGCGGGCTCGGCGGCGGCACGCGCGCGCGTGATCCGGTGATCGAGGAACAGGCCGGTATCGATGTAGTCGCTGAGGTTGACGCGCAGCTGGTGGCCGCCCTCGTGCACGGTGCGCCAGGCGCCCGTCTGATCGAGTCGCTCGTACTGGCCGCCCTCGCCGCGGTGGGCGAGGCGCTCGCGCTGCTTGATGAAGACCTCGGAGGCCTCCAGCGCGTGCTTCGCGGCGGCCGCGAGCTCGTCGAGCCAGGCGACGTCGCTCTGATCGATGCGGTAGTCGTTGAGCACGAGCGCGCCCTCGTAGGTGTCGAGCGTGACCGGCACCTCGGGGATGTCGCGGTCGTAGACCCGCCAGCACGTGACGTTCTCGCGCCGCGCCCACTTGCTCAGGTGGCGCGCGTTCTTGCGCACCCGGTTCACGAACATCTCGGCGGCAGTCGTCATCACACCATCGCGACGCCGCGCTGGCTCTTGATCTTGTACTCGAGCGTGACCACGCGCTGGCCCAGCGGCGGCAGCTCGACCGCCCACGACACGAGGCCCTTGTCGTCGACCGTGCGCGCGGTGACTTGCGGCGTGGCCTCGTCGAGCTGGTAGGCACCGGCCGCCGAGGTCTGGACCTCGACCTGCTCGACCTCGGAGATCGGGACGCGCTCGGTGATCGTGATGTCACGGCGAAGCGTGCCGAGGTTGGACAGCCGCACCGCGATCCGGACGGTCTGCACGTTCCAGCCGCCGAGCAGACCGGCCTCGTCGCGCTCGCGAATCTCCTCGCGATGCACGCGCACGTCGGCCTCGGGACCGAAGCCGAGCTCGAAGGTCTCGTTCGGCGCGACGAACCCGATCTCCGCGCGACCCACGTAGCCGGACGCCATGATCAGATCGACGGGACCGGCGAGCAGGGGCAGCGCGCCGGCGTTGACCAGGCGCGCACGGACGTGGACCCACGGCGAGCGCAGCGGGATCGCGACGAGCTACACCGGCGCGGTGGTCGCGCAGCCGCCGACGGGCACGCGGTGCGGGGTGCCGTCGCCACGCACGCTGACGCGCGCCGCGGTCAGCCGCAGACCGAGCCCACCATCATCGATGCCCGGCACCTGCAGTGCGCCGCCGGCGGTCGATGCACCGAGCCCGGTGTCGTGGTGCTGCTGCTCGCGCGCCTCGACGACGACCGAGTCCGGCTTGCGCCGCGCACGCAGCTCGTCGTCGGCCAGCTTCGGCGGCTCGACGCCGAGGGACGGCCGCTCGAGCGAGCAGGTCAGCTCGACGTCGCGCCAGTCCTCGCCGGTCGCCTGCCACACGCACGCGGTGGTCTGGAGCTCGACTGCGCCGGTGTCGCGCGCGAGCTGCGCGCGGTGGTACGGCCGCCACGCCGCACCCGGCACGACGTAGCTCGCGGTCACGCTCGCCTCGCCATCACGGTCCGCGACGAGATCGATGACGAGCCGCGCCGCCTGCTCGCCGGCCTCGGCCTCGGCGCGCGCGATCCGCTCGTCGAGGCGCGCGAGCGCGGCGGCGGCGAGCTCGACCTCGTGCTCGGCCTCGATGCGGCGGGCTCGGGCGTGGCGATCCTGGTCGTCGAGCGCGGCGAGCTGCGCGAGTGCCTCCGGAACCGCGGTGCCGCGCGCGGCCTGGACGGCGAGGTCGCGGTACGCCGCGGCGACGAGCTCGCCGATGCCGTCGCTCTCGACGCGCGCCATGTGGACCTTCGCGAGCGCGGTATCGTGCGCGGCCTGGAGCTTCGCGCGCTTCGTGCGCAGTGCGACGGGCTGGTCCTGCTCGGTCCCGCCGTCTCGCCACGGCGCGACGTAGCGCTCGCAGCGGACGTCGAGCACGCGCGCGCCGGCGCACGTCGCGGTCAACGTCTTGTCGGCGAGGATCGGCGACACGCGCTCGATGACGACGCGCTGCTGGCCCGCGCCCACCGCGAGCGTGCCGCGCCGGGTGATCGATGCGCGATCCTCGAGCACGGTGACGAGGACAACGGGCGCCGCGACCTCGCGCGGCTCGGCCGTCACGACTCCCTCCGGTTGCCGCCGACCAGCTCGTGCTTGCCGCTGATCCGCACCTCGTAGCCGGCGCGCAGCCGCTGCTTCGCCGCCGGCGCGAGCGCGATCCGCCAGCGATAGCCGCCGCGCAGCCGCGCGTCCCGCGGTGCATCGGCATCCGGCGCGTAGCGCTCCCACGCCGGCTCGACCCTGCCGACCGCGACCTCGACGTCGTCGTCGCCCTCGCGCGTCACCGGCACGCGCTCGCGGACCTCGAGCTCGACCGGACGCGCGGCGAGGTTCTCGACGTCGATGACGATCGCGTGAACGAGGCGTAGGCCGCCGCGCAGCATGCCCGCGGCCTCCTCGTGGAACTCGGCATTGCGCGCGATCTTGACCGCCGGGTCGACGCCGAGCCCGACGTCGACGCTGCCGCCGGGCGGCGTATGATCGATCTCGCTCGTGACGAGGAACTGACCGCGGTCGTAGACATCGATCGGGCCGGGCAACAGCGGGCCCTCGAACGGGTTCGCGAACGCGGCGAGGCGGAACACGTCGGCCTGCTCGCGCGGCACCGCGACATGGCGCAGCTGGACCGGCGCCTCGCGCGCGGTCAGCGCGATCGAGTGCCACGCGCCGTCGGACGCGAGGTCGACCGTGCCGTCGCTCGCGAACGCGTAGTCGTACGTGTGCGCCCAGTGGCCGACATGCCCGGGAGGCAACGGCAGCTGCTCGACCGCCGCGAGGTCGGTCGCGACGCGCGCTGCGAGCTCGGCGTCGAGCGCGGGCGGCACCGGCACGAGCGTGCCGCGCTCGCGCGAGGTCGGCGGCGCCATCATCAGATTTCCGTAGTCGAGGCGGGGTGTGGGCGCGAGAGGCGGCATCGCCGGTTGCCTCACCATGCCGCCGGGCGCCGCGCCGGCCATCCGCGCGGGCGGCACGAACGCCGACGGCGCGGAGAGCGTCACCATCGCGGTCTTCTTCTTCTTCGCCGCCGGCGCCGCGCGATACATCTCCTTCGCGCGCGACGAGTCCTCGTCCCAGACCTCGCCGGCGAGACCGAGGACGTCGAGCGGAGCCTCGGCGGCCTCGGGCGCACGGCCCTCGTAGGTCGAGTCGTCGAACACGGCGGCGGCACCGAACGGTTCGGCGCGGCGCGGGAACCCGCGATCGTAGTCGGCGTAGAGTGCGCCTGCGCCGGCCGGCGGCGGGCGAAAGCCACGAGGCGCCGGCTCGACCTGCCGGCGGCCGAGCTTCTGCGGGTGAAGCTCGGGCAGGTGCGTGAACCGCTCCGGCTCGGCGGTGGACAGCCGCAGCGCCACGTTCGTCCAGTCCTCGCCCGACTGCTGCGCGACGACCGCGCGCATCTCGAGCCTCGCCGTGGCGGGCTCACCGAGACGCGCGACGTAGCTCGGCGCCCAGCGGGCCGCCGCGATCTGGTACTCGACGCGGACGACGATCTCGCCGGCCTCGCCGGACAGCTCGAGCTCGGCGTACTTGCGGAGCTCGTGCAGCCGCGCGGCGTGCTCGGTGCTCGCGCGCTGCTCGCGCTCGATCACCACGTCGAACGCGCGCTGCGCGTCGTCGAGATCGCGGCGCGCACCGGCGAGCTGCTCGCGCAGCGTGGCCTCGCGGCGAGCGCGCAGGCCGACCAGCTCGCGGCGAGCGCCGACGATCGCCTGCCACGCGGCCGGCGGCTCGTCCTTCGCGTCGTTCTTGATGATGAGGCGCGCCTCGCCGAGCTTGCCGAGCGCGGCGCGCAGCCGCTCGACGTCGCTCTCGGCGAGCGTGACCCGCTGCCGCGCACCTCGGAGCTCTTCTGACTCCTCGCCGCGGGGCTCGCCGGTCGGGACATCGACGCCGACGCGCAGCGAGCTCACACGGGCGGCGCCATCGACCTCGCTTCGCACGGTGTTGTCGATCACGGCGAGTGGCAAACCGGCAAACCGCACGAGACCTGGCAGCGGTGCCCGCAGGGTGGCGACGCGCCGCACGCGAGCACCGGCCGCATAGACGGTGACCTGCTCGATCCGCGACTCGACGGAGATCACCTCACGCGTCATGTCCCGGCAGGGTCAGCTTCGTGACCATGGAGTGTCAAGCGGCAGTTGAACCGGCCTGGGCGAATGGTTTACCGTGCTCGACGTCTACGGCCGTCAATCGGAGAGAGGAAGACTGCATGCTTCGGAAGGCTTCACTTGGTTTGATTCTCGCGCTCGCCGCGTGTGGCAGCGCACGCGTGATCCAGCGTACGCAGGTGGGTGGTGTGATCGAGCTCCAGGGCGATCGCGGCAAGGCGATGGAGCAGGCGAGTCAGGAGATGGCGGCGCACTGCGGGCCGAACAACTTCACGATCGTGCAGGAGGGCGAGGAGGCCATCGGCACCGATACCTACTCGCGCGAGGACACGGCTGCGGATGCGCACAGCTCGCGCAGCGGCCGGCATCAGTACGCCGACTCGACGACGACAGGCCAGACCAGCACGCGCACCGCGACGGCGTGGCGCGTCCACTACCAGTGCAACGGCATGCAGGCGCCGCCGCCCGGCACGGGCCCCGCGCCGATGGGGCCGCCGCCGCCGGGTGATCCGGCCGCGGGTCCGCCGCCGCCGCCGCCGGGCAGCTACTGAGCCGTAGCGATCCGAACCGATGGAGGGGCCAC
>DAIRFU010000864.1:0-2609 GCA_036794935.1 Kofleriaceae bacterium
GCTGGACCTGCACGTGCGCCGCCGCCTGCGCGAGCAGCTCGTCGGCGAACTGCTCGTAGCGCCGGCGCTGCTTCTCGATCGCGCGCTCGGCGGTCGGCGACAGCGAGCGCCAGTCGTAGAGCAGCACGTAGACCGAGTCCTCGCGCGACAGCAGGATCCGCACGTGCTCGACCATCGCGAGCCGCAACCGCTCGAGCGGATCGGCGGCGGCGGTGCTCGCCGACAGCACGCCCTCGATCAGGCGATCGATCGCGCGCTCCATCAGGGCGGCGAGGATGTCCTCCTTGCTCGCGTAACGGTAGTGCAGGCTGCCGGGCAGCATCCCGGCGGCGCGCGCGATATCGCGCAGCGTGGTCGCCGCGTAGCCGTGCTCGCGGAACTGGCGCGCCGCCGCCTGCAGCACGCGGTCGTCCGAGCGTTCGCGTAGTGCCGCCTTGGTCATCTGACCAAGAGACTGCCAGACCCGCCCCGGCGCGGTCAATCAAAATTTGGTCAACCGACCAAGAGGGCTACTGGCACTCGACGAACCGGATCGTCGTGTCGTCCTGGATGCAGCAGCCGTCCACGTCGTCGACCGTGAACGCGGCGCAGTCGAGCTTCTTGACCGTGTCACAGACGTCGCCGGTCGCGGGCGGCGGCATCGTGCACGCGGCCTCGCACATGCCGGTGAACGGGTTGCCCTGGTTGTCGGTCCAGCCATCGCACGCGCCGACGACGTGGGGGTCCGTATCCGAGCCACCACAGGCGGCGAGAACGAGTAGCGCGACGAGCATGGCACGCATGGGCAGCTAGCTTACGCGCGTTCGGGGTCACGCGCGGCGCTCCCGGTCACGGGCGGGTGATCTTCAGGATCGCGTCGCCCCGGCGCGGGCACTCGCCGCGGCCGTCGCAGTTGGATGTCGTCACGTACAGCTCGCCGTCCGGGCCGATCACGGCGGTGCGCAGCCGGCCATGGTCCGTCAGCTCCGTGTGATGAGAGACCACGCGGCCGTCGCGACCGAACCGCACGCGGTGCAGATGATGCGACGCGAGAGTCGCGATCACGAGCTCACCGCGCCAGGCGGTGATCGAGCCGTCGCGATAGAACGTCGCACCGCCCGGCGGCACCGCGGTCTCCCACGTCAGCTTCGGGGCCGTGAAGCCGTCGCGCGCCTGACAGTCGTACACCGCGGGCCAGCCGAGGTTCGTGCCGGCCGGTTCGCGGATCAGGAACACGCGGTCATGCCCGGTGCGGGCGAGCTCGCCGCTTGGTCCGTGATCCGCGATCGCCAGTGCGCCCTTGGCATCCCAGTCGAACGCCTCGACGTTGCGGACGCCGGAGATGAATACCGGGCTCTGGCGCGTCGGGTTGTCGGCGGGGACCTTCCCGTCGTCCGTGACACGCAGGATCTTGCCGGCCAGCGTGTCGTGATCCTGCGCGCTCTCCGGCTCGGTCGCGTCGCCGGTCGCGACGTAGAGCATCCCATCGGGCCCGAACGCGAGACGGCCGCCGTCGTGGTAGCGCGCCGCCGGGATGTCGACGACGATCTCCTTGTCCTTTGTCGCCTTCGCGAGATTGTCGGACAGCCGCCAGCGCTCGACGCGATTGCGCGCGCCGCCCGGCGCGTCGGCGGTGTAATAGATATAGAAGTAGTGCGTGCGCGCGACGTCGGGGTGCAGCGCGATGCCGAGCAGGCCGCCCTCGCTCGAGCCCGACACCGCAACGCGCGCGATCACGCTGCGCTTGCGGTTCGCGATGCGCGAGATCTGGCCGCCGCGTTCGGTCACGAGCATGCTCTTGTCCGGCAGGAACGCGAGCCCCCACGGCACGCGTAGCCCGTCGGCGACCACCTCCACCTTCAGCGCGGTCTTGCCGGCGGGACCGTAGCCGTCATCGACTGTCTCACACGCCGGTGCGCGCCTCGGCGCTGCCTGTGCGGAACACGCGACTAGCAAGAGCAGCAACGAGCACCGCATGGCAACCCCACAAGCGAGCTCGGCGGTCCGAGTAGACCGTCAGATGCGAGACTGTTTCGTGGTTGTTATCCCATGAAGCAGTGGAGCTCTCGCTCGCTTGGGTTCGCACCTGACGGCCGGCTCCGACCGCCGAGACGATCCACGGTAAAGCAATCGCGATGCCCACCGCCGCGATCGCCGCGCCAGGTGGCCGCCGCCGTGTGATCGCGCGCAGTTCGGCGCGGAGCCAGGTACTTCACCGAGCCGGCCACCGCGGTCGATCCGTGCCGCCGCGCTCGCCGATCACGATCGCCACGCACTACGTGACGTTTGCGAGCGTGTCATCGTCGCCGCCACCCTCGACGATCTTCTGAGCGACGACCGTCGGCCGCGCGAGCGCACCGTCCGCGAGCTTGAGCGCGAACGGCACCGGGAGATCGGTGGTCTCGATCCAGCGTCCGCCACGGCGGCGCGACTGCTCGCCCGCGAGTGCCGCGAGCTCGAATACCGCCCGCCAGTACGCCTCCGGCTTCTCGTCGCGATCGAGCGGTGCCGCGCGGCGTTGCTTCTCGAGCTGGCGCAGCGCCGCGGCCAGGTCGACGACGCCGATGCTGCCGCGGACGTGGTGGGCCAGCTCGGAGAACGCGACGTCGATCTGCGCCGACACGCCGGCC
>DAIRFU010000251.1:0-9413 GCA_036794935.1 Kofleriaceae bacterium
GGCCGCGTGCGCTACTTCATCTCGGGCTCGGCGCCGCTGTCGCGCGACATCGCCGAGTTCTTCCACGCCTGCGGGATCCTGATCCTCGAGGGGTACGGCCTCACCGAGTCGAGCGCCGCGAGCTTCGTCAACCGGCCGCACAGGTACGCGTTCGGCAGTGTCGGCATGCCGATGCCGGGCACCGACCTCAAGATCGCGGCCGAGGACGGCGAGATCCTGATGCGCTCGCCGGGCGTGATGCAGGGCTATCACAACCTGCCCGAGGCCTCCGCCGAGACGCTGACGCCCGACGGCTGGCTGAGGACCGGTGACATCGGCGAGGTCGACAACCGCGGCTTCTTGCGCATCACCGATCGCAAGAAGGACCTGATCAAGACGAGCGGCGGCAAGTACATCGCGCCGCAGGCGATCGAGGGCAAGCTCAAGGCGACGTGCCCGTACATCAGCCAGGTGATCGTGCACGGCGACAAGCGCAACTTCGTCACCGCACTGGTCTCGCTCGACGAGGAAGCCACGATGAAGTGGGCGAACGAGCAGGGCTTCAACGGCAAGCCCTACTCCGAGATCGTGATGACGCCGGAGGCCAAGAAGCTCCTCGATCCCTACTTCGCCGAGGTCAACAAGACGCTCGCGAAGTACGAGAGCGTCAAGCAGTTCGCGATCCTGCCGAAGGATCTCAGCATCGACGAGGGCGAGCTGACCCCGAGCCTGAAGGTCAAGCGCAAGGTCGTCGAGAAGAAGTACGCGGGCCTGCTCGACAAGATGTACGCGGGCAGCGTCGCGGATCTCGGGTGAACGGCGCGCCGGGAACAGAGTCACGGCGTCGCGCGTTGCGCCCGGTGATGCGAAGCGCCGTGGTCGCCGTGCTCGTGCTCTCGGCTGCGGGCGCGGTCGCGGACACGGGCGCCGTGTCGGCCGCCGATGCCAGGCCCGCGCGTCCGGTCGCCGCTCCGCCTGCCGCGGCGGCTGGCGCCGGTGCCGACTTCACCGCCGACGCGAAGCTCCTCTATCGGATCGCCGCGTGCGGCGGCGATGCCGCCGTCGACGAGCGCCTCGCGAAGATCGTCGAGCGCCACTGCAAGCTGATCGGCGAGCGGCTCGACAAGTTCCGCGCGCTCTACTTCGACAAGGGCAGCAAGTGGTTCGCGTCCGTCGTGCCGACCGACGTGCCGAAGACGGTCGTCTATCCGTTCGGCGGCGGCGATCTGCTCTCGGCGCTCGTCGCGTTCCCCGAGGCGACGGAGATCACGACCATCTCGCTCGAGCTCGGCGGCGATCCGCGCCGGCTGCGCACGCTCTCGCCGCGCGACGTCGAGCAGAGCCTCGGCAGCCTGCGCGCCGAGATCGGCGGTTTGATCTCGGTCGGCTCGAACACGACGGAGAACCTGTCGGCGGGCCAGAAGAACGAGCTGCCGGCGCAGGTCAGCTCGTTCTTGCTCGGCCTCGTCGCCGGGGGCTACGAGCCGGTCGGCATGCGCTTCTTCACGCTCGACGACGCCGGTGACATTCACTACCTCGACGCGGCCGAGATCGAGGCGTTCGATGCGAAGGCCGCGATCCGGCAGAAGAAGGAGAGGCGCAAGCCGCTACCGCAAGCCGTCGAGGGCGCGCCCGTCACGGCCGCCACCCACAACTGGCGCTCGCCGAACTTCTCGCTCGCGTTCTCGAACGTCGAGATTCGCTACCGCAAGATCGGCGAGACGACCGTGCGCGTGCACCGTCACATCGGCTGGAACCTCGGCAACGGCTATCTCAAGACGCACCCGCAGCTGATCCGTCACCTCGAGAAGAAGGGGAAGGTCACGATGCTCGTGAAGGGCGCGAGCTACCTGCTCTGGACGCCGGGGTTCTCGCGCATCCGCGGCTACATCCTCGATCACCTGGCGTGGATGCTGTCGGACTCGACCGGCGTGCCGCCGAAATACGCGCGGGCGGCCCGCATGGTGCAACAGACGTACGGCCTGTACGCCGGCGCGTTCCTCGAGGGCTTCCAGGGGACGAAGCACGACGAGGACTTCGTCGAGCTCTGGCAGAAGCAGCGCACGCGCCGGCTGCCGTTCCGGTTCGGCTACGTCGATCTGGCGAAGCACGGGCACCTCGTCGTCACGCGGCCGCGTTAGGCGCGCGCCTGCGCCGGCGAGGTGAGCTCGTCCTCGAGCGCGCGCGGGATGCCCTCGCTCGTCTCGTCGTCGCGCTCGACCGAGATCACGTCCTCGGGGGGCGCCGTGCTGCCGCGCGGGAACCGGCGCTTGCCGGCCGCGGCGCGCGCCTCGGCCATCGCCGCGAACACGCGCTCTCCGCTGATGCCGAGCCGGCGAATCCCGAGCCGCATGCCGCGCCGGCCGTACGGATTATCGGCGTCGCGGTACAGCTCGCGCACGATGCAGATGCCGGCGAGGACCGGCTGCTTGTTCGCGAGCAGGATCGCGAACGCGCACTCGGTGCCGAGCACGCGCTCCTCGACGATGCCCACGAAGATCGAGCTCTCGTCGGCACGCGCGTGATAGCCGGCGACGAGCTCCTCGACAGTCTCGTACCTGGTCGCGACGACGAAGCCGCGCACGGTCGGCGTCATCGGCCACCTCGCGTCGCGCGCTGCAGGCGCACCAGCACGCGGCCATTCGGTCGCTTGCTGAGCAGCGGGTACGTGACCGACCGGAAGCCGGGGCGCGAGATCTCGAGCTCGACCGGCGTGTTCGCCGGGACCTCGACGAACGTCGGCGTCCTGCCGAAATCGCGCTCGCCGACGGTGACGCGCGCCGCGATCGGAATCGTCTTGACCAGCACGGTGTGCAGGCGCTGCGGCGTGGCCGCGGCTGGCGCGACCTCGACGAACGCGCGCGCGTAGATCGGATCGTCGGCGACGGCCGACTCGGCCGGCAGCAGCGTGACGGCGCCGATCGCGGGCGGCCGCACGAGCTTCGTGTACAGCACGACCGCGCCGGCGCCGAGCAGCGGGATCAGCACGAGCAGTGCGCCGAGGCGCGCATCGAGGCGCGCGGCGAACCGAGCGCGGCGGCGGCGAGACGGTGCCGGCGGCTCGGGCGCGCGCGCGACCTCGGCGACGATCGCCGTCGACGCTGCCGCCGCGGCGGCCGGCGGGCGCGGCGGGACGGCCCTCGCCGGCGGCCCGGGTTCGTCGGCCTGCGGAGGAGATGGCAGCGGCAACGGCTCGGAGCGCTGGCCGTCGAGTGCGGCGGCCGCGGGGCGCAGCACCTCGGGCGCACCTCGCATGGTGCGGGCGCGCTGGTAGGGCTCGGGCACGGTCGGGCGAGCGGCTCGCCGGGCGACCTCGTCGGCGCGCGCGGGCGCGGGTGGCGCGACGGCCTCGCTCGCGTCGACGAGGTGGCCATCGACGTAGTCCTCGAGCGAGCCGTCGCTCAGGTTCGTGAACGGATTCGCGGGCACGATCACCGGCGAGCCGGGCGCCCGCGTGGCCTGCGCAGGCGCGCTGGCCGCTCGCGACGCGGCGAGCATCGGCTGCGCCGAGCCCTCGGCCGTGACCTGCAGCGAGGCGCTGGTCGGGCGCGGCCGCCCTGGCGTGTCGCTACCGGGCTGATACGGGGTCGCGCGCGGTGCGCGAGCCAGTGCTTCGGCGGCCGCGTGAGATGCCGGCATCGGCACGCTCGGTGGCCGGCGCGCCGGCTCGCGCGCGACCTCGGCCGCCGGCGATTCGGCACGCATCCCGACGATCGGCTGCGTCGCGTCGCGGCGTGGCTTCGCGGTGCGCGGCGCGCGCACGGCGACGAGACGCGCGAACACCTTCTGGCTCTCGGGGCCGAGTCGCTTGATCGCCAGGCGCATGCCGCGGCGCTTGAACGGGTTGTTCGTATCCGCGTAGACGTCGCGCACCACGCACGTGCCGGCGAGCGCGACCTTGCGGTCGGCGAGCAGGATCGCGAACGCGCACTCGGTCCCCACCTCGCGACCCTCGACGGTGTTGATCACGATCGAGTCCTCGTCGACACGGTCGCGAAACTTTTCGATCAGCTCGTCGATCGTCGCGCACTTCGTCGCGATGCTGAACCCGCGGACTCTCGCCTCGTCCATGCTCCTCCCACGTGATCCGTACCGACAACGGACCTCGACCATCATAACTCACCGCTGCGCAACCGATCGTTGCGGTACCCGGTGCATAACCGCGCCGGTGCCCGCGGCTACCCGAGGGTCGCCGGACCGGGGCGCTTGTAGGCGTCGGCCCACAGCGTGCCGCGCACGATGTGCGACATGCACCGAGGACCGGTCGCGCGCTGCCGATCTTCGCGAAGCAGTTCGCTAAGTAGATAAGTTGCTGCTGCGGATCCCGCGTGTTACCCGGGACCACGGCGGATGTCTCAAGAGCCGAAACCGACCGGGGCAGGCCGCGGCGTCATCTACATCGCCTTCGCGAAGTTTTACTTCATGGTTGCCGGCCTGATCGTCCAGATCAAGCTGCCGGCGATCCTCTCGCACGCCGCGTGGGGGAGCTACAGCTTCATCAACTCGCTGGTCTCGCCGGTCAACAACGTGCTGGTCACCGGCACGATCCAGTCGGTCAGCAAGTTCGCGGCCGCCGAGCCGGACAAGGCGCGCCGCGCCCAGCTCGCCGGGCTGCGCATGCACGTGCGGCTCGGGCTCATCGTCGCGGTCCTGTTCATCGCGGCCGCGCCGCTCGTGTCGTGGGTGTTCCTCGACATGTCGAAGACCGCGCCGCTGATGCTCGCGGGCCTGATCGTCGGCGGCAACGCGTTCTACGCGGTCTTCGTCGGCACCGCGAACGGGCTGCGTCAGTTCCACAAGCAGGCCGGGCTCGACATCACGTTCGCGACCTTGCGCAGCGCGGGGCTGATCGGCATGGCGATGGCCGGGCTCGGCGTGATCGGCGTGATCGGCGGCTGGGTGGCCGCGGTCGGCGGGATCCTGATGGTCGCAGTGACCTGGATCGGACTGCCGGGCAAGGCCAGCACCGGCGAGGCCGGCGACGATCCGATCGCGGTGCGGCCGATGATCAACTTCTTCATCGCGGTCGCCATCTACCTGGCGCTGTTCAACGCCCTGATGTTCGTCGACACGTGGCTGCTCAAGCGGTTGACGACGGAGTACTTCACGTCGCATCACGCCGAGCTCGCCGCCGCGGTCGACAGCGTGGTGCCGTGGGCGCCGAAGGTGTCGGGCTATCACGCGACGCCGAGCATCCTCGCCGACGTCCAGGTCGGCTACTACGCCGCGGTCCAGAACCTCGCGCGCCTGTCGTACCAGGCGATCATCGCGGCGACGTTCGTCGTGTTCCCGCTGGTGTCGCGCTCGACGTTCACCGAGGACCGCGAGACCACGCAGCGCTACATCCGGGTCACGACGCGCTACTCGCTGATCTTCGCGATGGCGATCGCGGTGGTGATGGCGGCGAATCCCGCCGACGTGCTCGGCCTCGTGTATCCGCCGGACTACGCGCAGCAGGGCGCGGCGGCGCTGAGCTTGCTCGCGATCGGCAACGTCGCGTTCGCGGTGTTCGCGATCGCCGGCACGATCCTCAACGGCGCAGGGCTGTCGAGGGTCGCCATCGCGAGCGCGGCGCTCACGCTCGTGCTCGCCGCGGCCGGCAACCTGATCGTGATCCCGCTCGCCGTCGAGAGCGGGCGCGTGCTCGAGGCGGCCGCCGCGGTGACCGGCGCATCCATGATCGTCGGCGCGATCGTCGGCGGGCTGCTCATGCACCGCCGGCTCGGCGCGTTCTTGCCGGTCACGAGCGTGGTGCGCGTCGCGATCGCGACCGCCGCGGCGCTGGTCGTGGGCCGCTTGCTGCCACTTCACGGCAAGCTGATGACGCTCGCCGAGGCGGTCATCGTCGGCCTCTCGTTCCTCGTCGTGCTCGTCGTGACCCGCGAGCTCGGCAAGCGCGATCTCGATGCGATCCGTGCGGTGCGCAAGAAGCGCGCGGCCGGGGGAGGAGACACATGAGAGCGATCTGGTTCGTGATGCTCGCGGCCTGTGCCTCGGCCAAGTCGGGCGACACGCTCGTCGAGTCCGTGCGGGCCTACAACGACGGGGTGCGCTGGGAGCGGTTCGCGGTCGCCGCCGTCCACGTTCCTCCCAAGGAGCGCTCGCTGTTCGTCGACGAGGCCGACGACCGCGCCCACGACGTCAAGATCACCGACTACGAGGTGGTCCGGGTCGACAACCAGGACGATCGGCTCGCCAGCGTGCGGGTCAAGCTGTCCTGGTACCGGGAGTCGGAGGGGACCCTGCGCGAGACCCAGTCGCTGCAGACCTGGGAGCGCCACGGCAAGACCTGGTGGATGGTCGAGGAGACCCGGCTCAAGGGCCACGAGCTGCCCGGCCTGCTGGAACCTCCTAGCAAGTCTGAAGAATAACGACGACATCGCCGCCCGAGTTCGCCGCGCGGCCCGCAGATGGCGTAACATCAGCGCCGGAAGTGTCGCAGAGCGACTTCGTCAGCCGCGGCCAGGCTCTCGTGGCCGCCGGGCAATTCCAGGAGGCCGTCAAGGTGTGCCGTCTTGGGTTGCTCGGGCGACCGACCACGGTCGAAGGCCGGGTCGTGCTCGGACAGGCCTTGCTCTCGCTCAAGCGCTTCGACGAGGTGCTCGCCGAGATGCGGGTCGCGCTCGAGCTCGACCACACGTCGGTGCAGGCGCAGGTGCTCAAGGCGGAGGCGCTGCTGCGCAAGGGCGATGTCGCGCCGGCGATCGAGGAGCTGCACAAGGCGCGGCAGGCGGCCCCCGGCGATCCGCGGATCATGCAGCTGCTCGGCGAGGCGGAGAACGGGGCGCAGCTGCGGCCCTCGGTGGCGCACCCGGCGGTCGGCTTCGTCGGCGGCGGCGATACCAAGCACTATCCCGGGCACCCCGCGGGTGATCACGAGGACAGCGGGCCCGACAACTACACGATCCCGAACTCGCTGTCGTCGCCCGGCCTCGCGCGGCGCTCGCAGCGTGCCGCGGTCGAGCTGGCGGAGCCGGAGCCGGCAATCGCGATGCTCGAGGTCGGCGATCGCTCGGGCACGGTCGAGGTCGATCCGGAGCTCGAGGGCGTCGAGGTCGAGGACGACATCGACTTCGACGATCTCGCGGCACCGCCGAAGGCTGCGCGCCCGGCGAACATCGGTGGCTCGCGTGGCGCGGTGGTGTCGTCGCGCGCCGGCGATGGCGAGGTAGGCACCGCGATCGGTAAGAAGCCGGCCACCGGGGCGCGCGCACCGGGGCCCGCCAGCGCGGCGCGCAACGCGGTCGGCATGCCCTCGGGCCCGATCGGCGACGTGCCGTCGCTGCCGCAGCGCGCTCCCTCGAGGTCGGTGCCGCCGCCGCGCTCCAAGCCGATGTCCGCGCAACCGCCGATCGGCGGACCGGCACGCATGCCGCTGGGCGGACCGCCCGCCGCGCCGCTGCCGCCCGCGCCGCGCGTGGCCGCGTCGTTGCCGGCCGTCGCGCCGCCGCCGCAGTCGCCGTACGGCGTGCCCACCGCGGGCGCGAACCGGCCGACGATGGCGATCGCGCCGCCGATCGCGCCCTTGCAGCAGGACCAGCTGTTCGGCGAGCCGGCCCCGGCGCCGGTGTGGGGCAACCCGGCGCCGATGGCGCCGCCCGGCGTCGATCCGCGCTCCGTCGCGGCGGCGAACGAGCCGACGGTGCGGCCGGCCGAGCTCGATCCTCATATCCTCGCGCTGATGTCCGGCCAGCCGGCGCCGAACCCCGCGATCGCGCTCGATGCAGGTCCGCCGCCGGGCGCGGCGCCGCCGAGCGGCCAGCACTGGAGCGGTGCCGAGGGCAGCCGCGGCGCGGGTCCCAAGACGGGCATGCGCAAGAGCCGCTCGCGTCTGCAGGTCGTGCTCTGGATGGTGGTCGGCATCGTCGTGATCGGCGGTGGCGTGTTCGCCGGCTTCAAGATCCGCGCGATGCGGCTCGAGAAGCAGATCGTCGCGGCCCGCCAGCGCGCCACCGATCTCGCGAAGGCCGATACGTGGAAGGCCTGGCGCGAGGCGCGCGACAGCCTCGCGAACATCGCGCACGCGTCGGACACGCTCGCCAACCGCGCCGCGCTCGCGCGCACCCGGGCGCTGGTCGCGTTCGAGTTCGGCGACGGCCTCACGGAGGCAACCGCGGATGTCGAGGCGCTCGCCGGCACGGGCGGACTCGACGGCAACCTCGCCGCCGCGTACCTCGCGCTCGCCCAGCACGACGTCAAGGCGGCGAAGCTGGCCGCTGCCGCGGCGGTCGCGGCCGACGCCGACAATGCGGCGGCGCACTACGTCGCCGGCCGGGCCGCGCTGCTCGCCGGCGATCCGACGGCGGCGGTCACCGAGCTGAAGGCGGCGGTCGCCAGGGAAGCGCGCCCGCTCTACACCGTCGGGCTCGCGCTCGCACACGCCGCCGCGTACCGCTGGGACGACGCGCTCGCCGCCCTCGATGGCGTGCTCGCGAAGGCGCCCGACCACCCGGCGGCCGCGATCGCGCGTGCGGGCGTGCTCGTCGCGAGCGGCCGCGCGACCGGGGCGCTCGCGACCGAGGTCCGGGCCCAGCTCGATCGCGTGGTCACCCAGGGCAAGCGCCCACTCAGCGAGCAGCAGCACGGCGTGTCGCCGGCGCAGGTCGCGTTTGGCTACCTCGCGCTCGCGCAGGTCGACCTCGTGCGCCGCGACGCGAAGGCCGCGCGTGGCGACCTCAAGATCGCGCTCGCGGTCGATCTCGACGACGCGCGATTCGCCGAGGAGGTCATCGACACCCTGTACCAGCTCGGCGATCTGCCGACGGCGCGGCTCGCGGCCGACAAGGCGATGAGCGCGTACCCGACGAGCCGCCGCGCGCGGCTCGGGCTCGGGCGTATTCTGATCGCGCAGGGCAGGGCGGCCGATGCGATCGAGCTGCTGGGCAAGGAGGCCGACGTGATCGCGCTGCCCGAGGCGCTCGCGCTGCGCGGCGAGGCGTATCTCGCAGCCGGCGATACGGCGCACGCGACGACCGACTTCGACGCGGCCCTCAAGCTGGCGCCGGGCGACGAGCCTGCGCTGATCGGGCGCACGTGGCTCGCGCTCGAGGCCGGCGACGTCGAGGCGGCCACCAAGCTCGTCGGCGAGCGCTACAGCGCGAAGGGCTCGAGCCCGGGGCTGACCACCGTGTACGCCGCGACGCTGCGGCGCAGCGCCGATCCGGCCACGCGCGACAAGGCGAAGCAGCTGCTCGAGAAGCTGATCGAGACCACCTCGGGCAGCGATCTCGCGCTCGCGCAGCTCGAGCTCGCGCGTCTCCATCGCGATGCCGGCGACTTCGGCAACGCGCGCGTCGCGTTCGCCGCGGCGGTCAGCGCGGGCAACCACGAGGCGCGCTTCGAGTACGGGCTGATGCTGATCGAGGATCGCGATCCCGACGGCGGCCGTGACATGCTGGACGCGCTGCTCGAGCACGCCGGCGACAACCCGCCCG
>DAIRFU010000252.1:0-9413 GCA_036794935.1 Kofleriaceae bacterium
CCGTGCTCGCCGTCCTCCGCCTCGAGCACCTCGTAATCGTTCGTCAGGTAGCGGCGGACGATGTCGCGGTTCTGGGGCGAGTCCTCGATGTAGAGGATGCGCGGCAGCCGGCCGCTCTCGACGACACGCTTGGCCATCAGCAGCTGCTTCGCCTCGCGGACCACCCCATCGAGTGCCATGCCGCCCTTCTGGACGACGCGGGCGAGGCCATCGCGGAGGATGCGCTCCTCGTCGCTGGCGAGGGTCTTGCCGGTCAGCACGATCACGGGTGTTCGCATGCCCTCCGATCGCATCGTGCG
This sequence comes from Kofleriaceae bacterium, assembly GCA_036794935.1. Lineage (GTDB taxonomy): Bacteria > Myxococcota_A > Polyangia > Haliangiales > Haliangiaceae > JABFXX01. The sequence continues at coordinate 300 of DAIRFU010000252.1, forward strand.
CAGGACCTCGAAGCCGTCGACCCCGGGCATCAACAGATCGAGGATCACCAGGCCCGGTGAGATGACGCGTGACCGCAGCAGCGCCTCCTCGCCGTCTCGGGCCTCGACCGTCGAATAGCCGGCGCGGCGCAGGTGGCGCGACACCATCTCGCGCGTCGACTCGTCGTCGTCGACGACGAGCACGTCGCCATCCGACGGCAGCAACGCGCGCTTGACGACGGTGATCAGCCGATCCGGCTCGACCGGCTTGACCAGATACTCGCAGGCGCCGAACGAGAAGCCTCGAGCGCGCTGCTCCTCGACCGACATCATGATGACCGGAATCGCGGACAGCACCGGATCGCTCTTGAGCTCGGCGAGCACGGTCCACCCATCGAGCCTCGGCAGGTGGATGTCGAGCACGATCACGGTTGGCCGGGCCTCGCGCGCGAGCGTCAGGCCCTCGATACCGTCGATCGCAGACAGCACGCGGAACTCCTCGGACTCGAGATGGCCGCGCAGCAGGTGCTGCACCATCGGATCGTCGTCGATGATGAGGACGGTGAACGGACCGTTCGACGATGCTGGCAGTGCGCCCGTGATCGCGGTCGCGACCCGAGCGACCTTGCTGGTATCGATCGCGCCCGGCAGCGCGAACGTGAACTTCGAGCCGCGGCCGAGCGTGCTGGTCGCGTTGATCGTACCGCCGAGGATCTGGACGACCTCCTTGACGATCGCGAGCCCGAGGCCAGTGCCGCCGACGCGGCGGCGCGCCGAGCCATCGACCTGCCGGAACTTGTCGAAGATGAAGGGCAGCTGATCGTCCGGAATGCCGGCGCCGGTGTCCTCGACGGAGACCACGAGCGTCGAGCCCTGCGCCTCCGCGGTCAGCACGATCTCGCCGGCGTCGGTGAACTTCGCCGCGTTCGAGAGCAGATTCAGCAGGACCTGGCGCAGCTTCAGTGGATCGGTGAAGACCTGGCGGACCGATACGTCCGCGTGCAGCGTGACCTCCTTGCCCTTGAGGATCTCGCGCACACTCGCGGTGCACTCGTCCGCGAGCTCGCCGAGCTCGACGACCTCCTTGACGACCTCGGCGCGGCCGGCCTCGATCTTGGACAGATCGAGGATGTCGTTGATGAGTGCGAGCAGCGTCTTCGCGTTTGCCTTGATCACCGACAGGTCGCGACGGCCATGCGGCGTGAGCCGCGAGCCCTCGTCCCGGGTGAGCAGGTCGCAGTAGCCCGTGATCGCGTTGAGCGGCGTGCGGATCTCGTGCGAGAAGTTCGCGAGGAACTCGCTCTTGAGCCGGGCCGCCGCCTCGATCTCGCGGGCGCGCTCCTCCTCGACCTTCTTCGCGCGCGAGAGCTCGGCCGCGAGGCGATCGAGATCCTCGTTCTGCTGGCGCGTGATCTCCATCAGCAGCGCACGTTGCTGGAAGCTCGCCATCGCGCGCGCCGCGTGGGCTTCCTTGACCTCGAGATCGGCGCGCAGTCGCCGGTTCTCGGCGAGCAGCTCTTCGACACGCTTCTCCGCGTCGACCGTCACGGCGAGGCTCCAAACGCGAGCGACGTCAGCGTCGTGTTGATGTGGAACCCGCAGTAGATCTCGAAGTGAACGTTCATCCCGATGCACGGCGGCGCCGCCCGGAATGCCTCGGAGAGCGCCGGGATCTTGCCGGTCGACTCCGCGAACCACTTGCGGCCGCTGCAGTGGAACAGCAACGCGGCACGTGGGGAGTGCACGCGCATCGGCAGCTCCTGCTCGAAGAACCGGCGCGTGCTCTCGACGATATCCGTCAGCTTGACCAGCTCGAGCTCGCAGCCTTCCTCGAGCATGTTCGCGTACAGGATCGAGCCATCCTCGAGCGGCTTCCACGGCGCCCGGATGAAGTACTCGCGCCCGACGCGCAGTGCGGTCGGCCGGAGCGCGAAGCCGTTCGGGGTGCCGAACTCGAGGTCGCCGATGCCGACGCCGAGTAGCTCGGCATAGCGCTGCGCCGCGGGCTTGCCATCGATCTCGATGGCGCGCTTCGCGGTGCTGTCGATCTTCGTGATCCGGATCGTCTGCCCGGTCGGCGCATACCAGTGCGAGCGCAGCGCGGCCCACGGCGCGTCGGTGCGGAACAGCACGACCGCCGCGGAGTCGGTGGCGACCTCGCCGTCGACATGCAGCTCGGCCGACTGCTTCGCCGGATCGACCTCGCTATCCGAGGCGCCACCTCCGATCGCGATCATCGCCTGGTTCATCGCCATCACACCGAGGAGGAGCTCCTCCTTGCGATACTGGAAGCCGTCGTCGAGCACGATCGCGCCGTACTTGCGCGTACCGAGATCGTCGGCACGTGCCCCGAGCTCGCGCGCCGCGGCGCGGATCGCCGTCTCGCCGGCCGCCGCGGCATCGTGCGACATCCGCTTGCCCATCCCGAGCCCGACCTCCAGGTCACCCGACAGCGCGGCCATCACGACCGTGCCGCCGTGCATCCCGCTGCGATCGATCTCGCCGCCGGTGGTCGCACCGACGAGACGCGTGCCGGCGGGCAATCGTTCCCGCACCGCGCGATTGAGCTCCCGCTGGTCGCGATCGCGCGAGGCGAACATCACGACGAGCTTCGGCTTCACTCCGCCGAGCTGAGTACACAGATCCTCGGCCGCCTTGGCCGCGTCACGCTCCGCGGTCCGGGCGTGCACCATTTCTACACTGGGCATCGTTCGCTTGGCTCCTTGGTCAATCAGAGTTGGCTGTTCGGGTGCGTGCAGTGGCACGACGTCGTGCACTGCTCGAACGACTCGCGCCCGCCGCCGACGTACATGCTCTCGATCGCTCCGAACTGCTGGACGTGCCACTGCGGGTACGACTTGTGGCAGGACAGGCACGCGGACTTGCTGGTGCGCTGGATGCTCTCGGCCGTGCGGTGGCACGACGCGCAGCGCGTGAGCGGTGCGTCGTAGCGGCGCGACCGCGAGTGGACGAAGTGCGTGCGCACGTAGATCGGCCCCTCGAGCTCGAAGCCGAGCGGCACGTGACAGCCCGCGCAGGTGCCGAGCTTCGCGTTCGCGTGGAGCACGTTGGCGAGCGAGGACTCGCCCTGATGACACGTCGCGCAGCCACCGACGCCGAGGACCGGCTCGGTCGGCGTGGGCGTGCCGACCTGGATCTCGAGGGTGCGCGTGTACGGGACGTCCTCGCCCATGAACGTGCGCCGGCCCTTGACGGTCAGGTAGTAGGTACCGGCCGGGGCGTCGGCCGGGATGTGGTGCGTCCACGTATCCGGGACCGGGACCGCCCAGCCAGCGTGCGTCGGATCGAACGCGCCTCCGAACAGATCGTGTGCGGTCGGGAACGTGTGGAACTCGGCGTGGACGCCGTCCTGCGCGAACGTGCCGGTGACCTGGACATCGTCGGGCGCGAGGAACTTGTCGAGGTCGGCGATCGTGCGGATCGCCTGCGCGTTCTGCGCGGGGCCGACGAACTCGGCCATCAGCATGCGTTCGCGATGCTTGCGTCGCCAGTACGTCGTCGTCGGATCGAAGAAAGCGCGGTAGTACTGGATGCCCGACGGGTTGGGCCCGAAGATGACGTCGTTGTACGGCGGCAGCGCCCCGGGATCGTGCAGCAACGTGCCCTCGCCATCGCGCAGCGCCATCCGGAACGTGATGTCCGTCCCGGCGGCATATGTGCCGTCCGGACGCGGTGGCGTGACGGCCTCGAGGTCGATCTCGAACCCGTACGCGAACTGGGGGTCGGCGACCTGCTCGACCGGGATCGTGTACGGGTTGCCGGGACGCAGCGACCAGCGCAGGCGCAACGCTGCCGTGCTGGGGTCGAGCGTGAACGTGCGGTCGGGGTGCAGCGCGTAGCGGAGCTCGACGAGCGCCTCCTCTTCGAACGCGGTCGCGCCGGCACAGTCGGTGGTACTCGCGCAGTCGTTCGCCCACTGGATCGCGCGAAACCGCCGATCGAAGAAGTCGTCGCCACCATGGCGGTCACGGTCGATGCCGGCATTGACGACGACCAGGTGGCCGACGTGGTGACCCTGCGAGTCGAGCTGCTCGAGGACGAAGAAGCTCGGCAGGTTCATCCACAGCGCGTCGCGATAGAAGCGGCGGCGCCGGAACGTGCCGTCCGCGTTCGCGAGCAGGATGAACTCCTGATCGTCGAGGTGGTTGCCGAACCACGGCAGCGAGGCGAAGTCACCGCGCGAGCGCAGGCCGTCCACCCCCTCGTCGATCCCCGCCGTGATCGATGCCCGCAGATCGATCTGGTTCAGGTAGTAGGTCTGCCCGCTCTTCAACTGCAGCGGGATCCCCGCACCGTTGTCGACCTCGACGGCGAGGCCGACGGCAGGTGCAGCGAGGAGCTGCTCGCTCGTCGCGTCGTCGGTCACATCGGCGCAGCCGACCGTCCCCGCACAGATGGCCGCGATGACGGCCGGTGATACCTTCGCTCCGATGCGATAGCGCTTCATCTCTACCTTTCTGGTGGTGGTCCGGGTGGCTCGACGAGCGCGATGGCGCGCTGCAGTTCGCCGAGTGCGGCAAGGAGGGCATCGGCATCGGCATCGCTGCGCGATGACCGGAGGCGGCTCGCGATCTCCTCGCACGTGCGCGTGAGCGGAACGATGTCCGCGAGCCCGAGCAGGCCGGCCTCCCCGGCCAGGGCATGCAGATCGCGCGCGACCGCCTGTGTGTTGTCATGATCGCGCTTGGTCGCGATCTCGATGCACCGTGCGAGCCGGGTCTCGGCGATGGCCTTGAACCGCGGCAAGAAAGAAGCGAGCAAGTCGTCCATTACAGCGTTACCTCCAGTACTTCTTTACAGCGGCGCACGAGCTCGGTCATGCCCGCCTTCTTCTGGATGTAACCTGCGGCACGGGCCCGCTCGGCACGCGTCGCCAGTTCCGTCTCTTCGAGGCTCGATACGAGCAGGATCGGGATCCTCACGCCGTGCCCCTCTCGCAGCGTGAGGACGACATCATCGCCAAATGCCTCCGGCATCTGGACATCGACGAGGATCAGGTCGGGGTCCAGCGCGCCGCGGTGCTGCTCGAAGGTCGCGAGATCCTCCGCGCAGGCGACCGCGAAGCCGGCCGATTCCAGGGCTGCCCGGGTGACCGCGAGGATCATCGGGCTGTCGTCGAACACCAAAATCGTCTTCTTGGGGTCCGGGGGCTGTGCGACCCCGGACTCGGAGAGGATGCGCAGCGTGTTGAACAGATCCCGAAACACCAGCGGCTTGTCGAGGAACAGGTCGGCTCCCGCTGCGAGCGACCCCTCGCGGGCATCGCGGCCGCCCACGCTGACGGCCACGATCGGCAGATCCGCCATCCGGGCATCTGCACGGGCCCGCGCGATCAGCGTCGCGCCGACGTCGGCCTGCAGATAGTAGTCGACGATCGCGACGTCGTAGCTCCCGCTGTCGAGCAGCTCCCAGGCGGCCTCGACCGTCGCCGCATGGTCGATGGTGTAGGCGCCGCGCGCCTCGAAGAAGACGCGCAGACCGTAATCGAAGACGTCGCGGATGAACTCGTTATCCTCGACCAGCAGGATGCGGCACGCGTGCAGCGCCGCGTTGCGGACGTCACTCGCACGCGCGAGCAGCGCGGTCAGCCGCGGGTGCGGTGGAAAGCGCAGCCGGAGCGCGGCCGGAGCCCCCGGTCCGCTCGGCTCGCAGCGCTCCTCGACCCGCGCGGCGAGCGTGACCGGCTCGAGGAGTCGCGGGAACGACAGGACGAGCTCGATCGAATCACCGACCGGGGCGGCCGACTCGGTCGCGACGAATGCACTGTCGGGTGCGAGATCGAACGCATACGAGATCTCGGCGCCGTGGCCCGTCCCCAGCTCGGCGCGCAGAATGAATCGATCGTCGTTTGCGTTCGTCCGCAGGCTCCCGAGCGGCATCGCAAGTCCCCCCTCTCAACCAATACACGATCTCGCCCCGTGTCACCTGCCGCTGATTGCGGCACCCCCGCAGCAATCAGTTGCACCCTGCTCAGCGGCGCGGCGCGAACTTCTTGAGGCGACGCTGCAGCGAGCTGCGGTAGATGCCGAGCTTGCGGGCCGCCATCGACACGTTGCCGTTGCAGTCGGCGAGCACGCGCATGATGTGCTCCCACTCGGCACGGGCGAGCGTCGGCGTCTCGTGGACATCGGCCAGGTCGTCCGCGTTCTTGTCGAGGCTGTGCAGGATCTCGCGGAACGTGATCGGCTTGAACACGACCGCATCGGCGCCGGCCTGCATGCCGGCGACGGCGGCCGCGACCGACAGGTACCCGCTGCACAGCACGATCGTCGCATCCGGCTGATCGCGCTTGAGCTGGCGGATCAGGTCGATGCCCGAGCCGGTGCCGAGCCGCAAGTCGATGATCGCGAGATCGAAGGACTGGCGCTGGGCGAGCTGTCGCGCGGTCACGGCGTCGCTGGCAGTCGCGACCGTACGCTCCCGCGAGATCGTGCGACGCCATGACGCGAGCAGATGCTCATCATCGTCGACCACCAGTACGCTACGGATCGCACGTCGCCTCGCCATCCTGGCGGCTCAGCCTATCGTGTCACGCGAATGGCTGCACGCGCTGCCCCTGCCGCAAAACACTGCACCACTCCGAGTCGATCTTGTGGCATTTTCTTGTCGCCTGGTCGGGTGGCCAGGACGCCGATGGCTAACGCTTTTCTCACGCTGTCGCGCGCAGCCTCGCTTGAAGCCGAAGTGGCGAGGATCGGCGCGCACACCAATCAAACCTGCAGGTTCGTGCGCTCGGCCGAGGACGTCCTCGGCTCGATCGCTGCGGCCCCGCGCGCGCTCATCCTCGACGGCGAGCACGCGGAGACGCCGGACGTGCTGCGGCGGCTCGCGGATGTCCCGCTCGACCCTCGGACCCTGGTGATCGTCGTGACACGCGACATCACGAAGGATCCGCTCCCCGGAGCCCACGTCCTGGTCACCGAGGCGGGTCTGCGACACGTGCTCGCATCCGCCGAGCTTCCCACCCACGCGCGCCCGGTGCGCTTCGATCGCATGCTCGCGCTGTCCGTGCTCGGCGGTCAGCTCGATCAGGCGCTCGAGCGCGCTGCGGACGAGGTCACCGAGTGCTTCGGTGTCGACCGATGTGTGGTCGCGATCCGGGGCGACTCGACCGGTGGCGCGGCGAGCGGCGCCCACACGTGGGATTCGTTCGCCTGGAATCGTACCGCCGAGCGCTGCCGGGCTGCGTCCCTCGCCGGTGCCACCCTGATCGCGCCGGCGTCCGCGGATGCGGCCTCGTGCGAGAGCTACCTGGCGGTCCCGCTCGAGAACCCGCTCGGCGCGTACGGCTTCGTCGGCCTCGTCATCGAGAAGCCGATCGTGTTCTCGGCAGATCAACGCGCGGCGCTGATCGCGCTCGCGGCGCGGCTGGGGAACGAGCTGAGCTGGCGCGCGGTCCACCAGCGCACGGCCGAGGAGCTCGACCGCCTCGGCAACGGTCCCGGCCGGGATCTGCTGCTGGGCCTGTGGAATCGCTTCGCGATGGCCGAGCTCGCCGCGACGTACGTGTCGGGCTCCAAGCGCAGCGGGTTGCCACTCGCGTTCGCGGTGATCGACGTCGTCGATCTGCAGGGCGTGAACAAGCGCTTCGGGCTCGAGATCGGCGATCGGCTGCTGCGCAGGATCGCGGATGCCGTGAAGACGACGATCCGCGCCGAGGACGTGGTCGGCCGCTGGGCCGGCGACAAGCTGGCGGTGCTGCTCCATGGCACTCCGATCGAGGGTGCGCAGCGGGTCGCGGAGCGGCTGCGCGCCGCGTTCGACGCACGCCCGCTCGAGCTGCCCACGGGCGAGATGCTCGCGCTGCCGGTCACCGTCGGGATCGCCGCGCTCGGGCCGAACGAGGACGCCATCTCGCTGATGGCGCGCGCCGTCTACGCCGCGAAGGACGCGCGCGAAGGCGGCCTCGCGATCGGTCGCGCGATGACGGGTCCCGCCCCGCGGCTGTCCGGACAGATCGAGGTCGGCGACGAGCTGCGCGCGATGGTGGGCGGTGTCTACCGCCTGCAGCACGAGATCAGCCGCGGCGGCATGGGCGTCGTATATCGCGCCGAGGATCTCGCGCTGGAGCGGCCCGTCGCGATCAAGATGCTGCGGCCCGACCTCGCCGAGGATCGCGCGTTCGTCGAGCAGCTGCGGATCGAGGCGGCGATGCTCGCCCGGCTCCAGCATCCGCACCTGGTCCAGATCTACAGCTTCGGCCAGACCGGCGGCGACTCGTACTTCGTGATGGAGCTCGTCGAGGGAGAAGGCTTGCAACAGGCGATCGAGCGCCACCGCCTCGAGGCGACGCAGGTCCCGATCGGCGAGCTCGTGGCCGTGATCGACGAGATCGCGTCGGCGCTCGACGCACTCCACGATCGCGGCATCGTGCATCGCGACGTCAAGCCGTCGAACGTGATCCGCGATCCGTTCCGCAACCGAGCCGTGCTCGTCGACGTCGGCATCGCGCGCCGCTTCGGTCAGTTCGTCGAAGCGGCCGGCACGCCCGGCTATGTCGCACCCGAGGTCATCGCGGGTCAGGAGGCGACGCCACGCTCCGACGTCTACGGTCTCGCCGCGACGGCGTACGCGCTGCTCACGCTGGTGCCGCCGTGGGGAGACGACGGCGACGTGATCGCGCGCCAGACGAGCGGGATCGCGGTCCCCGCGCCCTCGACCCACCGGCCGGAGCTCGCCGTGGTGGATGCGCTGCTCGCGGGCGCGCTCGCACACGATCCGCAGCTGCGACCGGCCAGCGCCGGCGAGCTCGCCGCCAGCTTGCGCGCCGCCCTCGCGGTCGAGACGCTCGCGGCGAAGCCCGATGCTCCGCGCTGGCGCGGCAACGTGGTCCTGCCCCGCCGCGCCGTCGCGAAGACCCGTGGCGTCGTGTTCCGCTCGGTCGCACGCGCGATCGGCATCCGCGACGCGCAGCGGCTCCGCGACAAGCTCGGCGACGCCCACCCCGATGTCGCCGCCGCGCTGACCGATACCGCGCCACTCGCGTGGATCCCGACCGAGCTGTTCAGCCGGTTCCTCGCGGTCGCACCTGCTCACATCGACCGCGAGGGCTTGCGGCTGGCTCGCGACATCGCCCGGGCCACGGTGCGTGCGTCGTTTCGCCGCTTCTTCCCG
>DAIRFU010000253.1:0-5481 GCA_036794935.1 Kofleriaceae bacterium
TCGCAGGAGTTCGGCTTCGCGAAGATCGGCGAGGCGTACTGCTCGGGCAGCTCGCTGATGCCGCAGAAGATGAACCCCGACCTCGCCGAGCTGATCCGCGGCAAGGCCGGCCGTGTCACCGGCGCGTGGGTCACGCTCGTCATGGTCGTGAAGGGCCTACCGCTCGCCTACAACAAGGATCTCCAGGAGACGCAGGAGCCGCTGTACGACGCGGTCGAGACCGTGCTCGCGTGCCTGCAGGTCGCGCGCGGCATGATCGCGAGCCTGCACTTCGACACCGAGCACATGCGCCAGGCGATCGGCGCCGGGCACCTGGTCGCGACCGAGCTCGCCGACTATCTCGTCATCAAGGGCATCGCGTTCCGCGAGGCCCACGACATCGCCGGCCACCTCGTGCGCGTCGCGAGCGAGCGGGGCGTCGAGCTCGCGGCCCTCGATCTCGCCACGCTACGTGCGGCGCACCCGGCCTTCGACGCCGACGTCGCCGCGTGGCTCGATCCGGCACGCGCGGTGGATCGCCGCGACGTCCCCGGCGGACCGGCGCGAAGCCGGGTTGTGGCGGAAATCGAGCGCATCGAGCACGAGCTAGGGTAGAACAGCGGGCCATGGGTCCGTTCCAGTACCGAAATCACGAGCTCCACTGCGAAGACGTCGCGCTGACCAGGATCGCCGACGAGGTCGGCACGCCGGTCTACGTCTACAGCCGCAGCGAGATCGAGCGCGCGTATCGCGCGTTCGACGCGGCGCTCGAGGGGATCCCGCACGAGGTCTGCTACGCGGTGAAGGCGAACTCGACCCTCGGCGTGCTCGGCGTGCTCGTCCAGCTGGGCGCGGGCGCGGACATCGTGTCGGTCGGCGAGCTGTATCGCTGGCTGCGCGCGGGCGGCGATCCGGAGGGCGTGATCTTCTCCGGTGTCGGCAAGACCGAGTCGGAGATGAAGACCGCGCTCGAGGCCGGCATCGGCTGCTTCAACGTCGAGTCCGGCGAGGAGCTGCTCGCGCTCGATCGCGTCGCGCAGTCGCTCGGCAAGCGCGCGAAGATCTCGCTCCGCGTCAACCCCGATGTCGATCCGCAGACGCACCCGTACATCTCGACCGGCCTCAAGCAGAACAAGTTCGGCGTGTCGATGGCCGAGGCGCGCCAGCTGTTCCGCGACGCCGCCACGGCCAAGGGCCTGCAGGTGATCGGCGTCGACTTCCACATCGGCTCGCAGCTGACGAAGACCTCGCCGTTCACCGACGCGATCGCGCGGCTCGTCGAGCTGGTCCAGGCGCTCGGCAAGGACGGCATCAAGCTCGACCACGTCGACATCGGCGGCGGGCTCGGCATCGACTACGGCAACGGCGAGGCCGTGCCATCGCCGGCCGACTACGGCGTCGCGGTGCGCGCCGCGCTGCAGCCGCTGACCTCGCTCGGCATCAAGGTGCTCACCGAGCCCGGCCGCGTGATCGTCGGCCAGGCCGGCGCGCTGGTCTCGCGCGTGTTGTACCGCAAGCGCAACGAAGCGAAGCACTTCACGATCGTCGACGCGGCGATGAACGATCTGATGCGTCCGGCGCTGTATCAGTCGCATCACCCGATCGAGCCGGTCAAGAACCCCGACCGCCCCACCGCCGCCACCGACGTGGTCGGCCCGATCTGCGAGACCGGCGACTTCTTCGCGCGGGACCGCGAGCTGCCCGTCCTCGACCGCGGTGAGCTGATCTCGATCGGTGCCGCCGGCGCCTACGGCTCTGCGATGGCGTCGAACTACAACACCCGTCCTCGCGCGCCCGAGGTCCTCGTCAGCGGTGCGAGTTACACGGTGATCCGGGCCCGCGAGACGTACGAGCAGCTGGTCGGCAACGAAAAGCTCGTCTAGCCGCCCCCTGGGTCGGGTTATCCTTGCCGGGTGACCGGCCGCTGGCTCCTCGCGTTGCTCGCGCTCGCCGCTTGCGGCGATAACCTCGACGGTGACGACCGCCAGGGCGGCGACACCACGGTCGACGATCGCAGCGGCGAGGCGTACCGGTTCCCGGCGGCGAACCTCGACGACGCGCAGCGCGCGCGCTTCCAGGCCGGGCGCAGCCCGTTCGACTTCGTGTGGGAGGTACCGAAGCTCGGTCCGCTGTTCAACAACAACGCGTGCCTCGGCTGCCATGGCAGGAATGGCCGCGGCCTGTCGCAGATCGGGGACGGGCCCGTCTCGCAGGGGCTGATCCGCGTCAGCCTCTCGGACGGCGAGCCCGGCGATCCGGCCGGCGGTCCGCCGCCGCTGCCGGGCTACGGTACGCAGCTCCAGGATCACGCGACGTTCGGGCTCGCCGAGGTTCGCGTCACGTTGACGTGGATCGAGTCCATCGCGACCTACGCCGACGGAGAGACCGTCGCGATGCGCGAGCCTCGGATCGAGGTCCGCACGCCGATGGACGAGCTGTTGCCCTCGAACACGCGCTACTCGTATCGCGTGCCGCCGCCGCTCGTCGGGCTCGGCCTGCTCGAGGCGATCCCGGAGGCGACGCTCGAGGCGCTCGCCGATGCCGACGATGCCGATGGCGACGGCATCTCGGGCCGGACGAACCGCGTCTGGGATCCCGTGCAGATGACGACCGCGCTCGGCCGCTTCGGCTGGAAGGCGAACGTCTCGACGCTGCACCTCCAGGTCGCCGGCGCGTTCTCGGGCGACATGGGGCTGTCGAGCTACGTGTTCCCCGAGCCCGATGGCAACCGCGACGTCAACGACGAACAGTTCGACGACACCGTGTTCTTCGCGTCGACGATCGGCGTACCGGCTGCGGGGCCGCGCGACGGCGAGGCGCTGCGCGGGCGAGGCCTGTTCCGCGACTTCGGCTGCGCCCGCTGTCACGTGCCGGACCTCGAGACCGGCGATCACCCGATCGCCGAGCTCGCGCACCAACGGATCCATCCGTACACCGATCTCCTCGTCCACGACATGGGCGATCGGTTGACCGACGCCCGCCCCGACTACCTCGCCGACGGCGTCGAGTGGCGGACGCCGGCGCTGTGGGGCATCGGGCTCGCCCAGACCGTGCTGGCCGGCGCGACGTTCCTGCACGACGGTCGCGCACGCACCCTCGCCGAGGCGATCCTGTGGCACGGCGGCGAGGCCGAAGCCGCGCGTGAGGCGTTCCGGATGGCCGCGCGGGACGAGCGCGACGCGCTGCTCGCGTTCCTCTCGACGCTGTGACTAGCATGCGCAGGTGGAGCCCCACCCGCCGAGCTGGTGCAGCTGGTCGAGGCGATGCTCGCGCACGATCCGGATCGCCGGCCGTCGCTTGCCGCCGTGCGCGCGGTGCTGCGGCGGGTGCGCGCCCGCCACGTCGGTCGTGGGCCTCGCAGTCAACGTGCCTGCGGTGCTACCGAACGCAGCGACGCCGCCGATCGGCGCGCCGGCCCAGCGGCCGAGCACGCTGCATCCGCTCGCCGTGCGCCTGCCGACCACGAGCCGCGCCGATTCGCGGCCGTGGCTGATCGTCGGCCTCTGCTCGTCGTCGTGTCGGCGGCCTCGTCCTCGCCCACTGACCGGCCCGAATCACCTGTCGGGAATCCGTACACGCATTTGTAGAGCCCCCTATGTCAGGTTTGATGCTCTCACCCCGTTGCTGGCACGGCGATTCGATGAAAGGGTGTGCGCCGGTTTTTGCAAGAGGCGTGAAAATGCTCCGTTGGTACCTCCTGACCGGTGTCGTTGGGGTCGCGCTGGCTCAGCCCGCGGCGGCACAGCCGGCGCCGGCCGAAACGACGACGCCGCTGTCGTTTGCTGACGCCGTCGGTGCCGCCGAGCGCGCGGCCGAGTCCGTGGCGGTAGCGCGCGCCGATGTCGAGCGCTCACGAGCAAAGGTCTTATCCGCGCGCGCGGGCTACCTGCCCACGGTCAACGGCTCGCTTCAGTATCAGCGCACGCTCGCGTCCGAGTTCGACGACATCATGTTCGGCCCACCGGCCATGACGACCGAGGAGGTCGACCTACCGTTCGGCCAGCCGAACAACTGGCGGCTCAACGTGCAGGCGAGCCAGCCGTTATTCGACGGCTTTCGGACGAGCGCCGCGGTGGACGCCGCGCGGGCCGGCGTGCGTGTCTCCGAGCTCGGCGTCAAGTCGACGCGCGCGCAGGTGGTGCTCCAGGTCGCGCAGGTCTACTTCGACGCGGCGCTCGCGGAGCGCCAGGTCGAGATCGCGGAGCTCACACTCCAGCAGACGCAGCAGACGCTCGACGAGACCCGGCTCGGCTTCAAGCAGGGCGCGACGCCGGAGTTCGACGTCGTTCGCGCCGAGGTCGCGCACGAGAATCAGCAGACGCTGCTCGTGCGGTTCCGCGTCCAGCGCGACGTGCTGTTCGTCCAGCTGCGCCGGCTGATCGGCATGCCGCTCGATCGCCGGCTGGAGCTGACGTCGCGGCTGGACGCCGCGAACATCGAGCAGGTGCTCGTTGCCGCCCGCACCGCCGCGGGGGTCGCGAACCCGACGCGCGTCGCGGTCACCCAGGCGAAGGAGTCGGTCGCGATCGGCGAGGCCTCGGTGCGGCTCGCGCGCGCCGATTACCTGCCGACGCTATCCGCGGGCACCGACTTCGGGCTCGTCGACTACCAGAACCAGCCGTTCAACTCGAACTGGCGCACGAACTGGACGGTCGGCGTCACGCTGTCGCTGCCGATCTTCGACGGATTCCGCCGGCGCTCGGCCGTGCGTAGCTCGGAGGCCGACCTGTCGGCGGCGCGCTCGCAGCTCCAGAACGCACGCGAGGTCTCCGATGTCGAGCGCGCACAGGCGCAGGCTGCGGTCGAGGCAAGTCAGACCCAGCTCGAGACCACGCGGCGCACCATACAGCAGGCGCAGCGCACCTACGAGATCGCCGAGCTGCGCTTCTCGCAAGGCGCCTCGACCCACCTCGAGCTGATCGACGCCCGCGTCCAGCTCGAGCAATCGCAGTTGAATCAAGCAGGCGCCGAGCGCGATCTCCGGATCGCACGGCTGCGCCAGGAGCTGTTGCCTGCACTTCCTCTCGGCGCAGTCGCGGGGTTCTAGGAGACGTATGCGTAGGTTTCTCGTAGCTGTCATCATGATCGGTTTCGCCGCCTGCAAGCAGGGTGCGGAGCAAGCGCCGAGCTCCCACGAAGCTCCAGTGATCAAGCTCGCCCCCGAGGACGTCGTCACGATCGCACGCGGGGAGCTCCAGACCGGGCCGCGGATCTCCGGCACGCTCACCGCGGCCGCGCACGCCGACGTCCGCGCCGAGACCCAGGGTGCCGTCGTCGCGATCGGCCCCGAGCTCGGCGAGCACGTCAAGAAGGGCGCCCTGCTCGCCCGCATCGAGGCGAAGGCGCTGGGCGACGTCACCAGCTCGGCGCGCTCGGGGCTCGCCTCCGCACAGGCGCAGTACGAGCTCGCGCAGCGCGAGGTGCAACGCACCGAGGCGCTCGTCAAGGGCGGCGCGATCGCCCAGCGCGAGCTCGACCGCGCACGCAGCCAGCTCACCGCGG
>DAIRFU010000253.1:5491-9395 GCA_036794935.1 Kofleriaceae bacterium
TGCGACTGCGACGACGCGAGCTGCGCGCGCGCAGCTCGCGTCGTCGCAGTCGCAGCTCGGCGATGCCACCGTGCGCTCGCCGATGAACGGCGTCGTCGCGCGACGGGCGGTCAGCGTCGGCGACGTCGTGTCGCCGGGTGGCCAGCTCTACGAGGTGATCGATCCGTCGACGATGCGGCTCGACGCGAGTGTCGCGTCCGACAATCTCAGCGTGATCGCGCCGGGCAAGGAGGTCGACTTCGAGGTCCGCGGCTATCCGGGCCAGCGGTTCACCGGCAAGATCACGCGCGTAGCGCCCGCCGCCGACCCGGTGACGCGCCAGATCCAGGTGCTCGTCGACATCCCGAACCCGGGCGGCAAGCTGGTCGTCGGGCTGTATGCGGAGGGCCGGGTCTCGGTCGAGTCGCGCGAAGCGCTGGTCGCACCGCTCAACTCGATCGATCAGACCGGCGATCAGCCCACCGTGCTGCGCGTCAAGCACGGCATGGTCGAGCGCGTACCGGTCGCGATCGGCGCCCGCGACGAGCGGTCCGAGGTCGTCGAGATCACGAACGGCCTCGCACCCGGCGACGTGCTCGTGCTCGACCGCGCGACGAAGAACGTGGCAGCGGGCGCCAAGGTCCAGCTGCCGGCGCCGGCCACCACCAAGCCGACCGAGGCCTCCGCCGCCGCGGCCGGGAGTGCGAGCAAGTAGATGTTGATCTCGAACTACGCGATCAAGAAGCCGATCATCACGACGGTGGTGATGGTCGCGCTCGTGGTCTTCGGGCTGATCTCGCTGCTCCGCCTCGATACCGACGAGTTCCCCGAGGTCACCGCGCCCGTCGTCAATATCGCGATCGTGTATCCCGGTGCGTCGCCCGGCGTCGTCGAGCGCGAGCTGATCAATCCACTCGAGGAGGCGTTCCGCTCGATCTCGGGCGTCGACACGATCACGTCAACCGCGGTCGACGGCTACGCGAACATCCTCGTCCAGTTCGTCTTCGAGAAGGACATCCAGCAGGCCACGCAGGACATCCGCGACAAGATCTCGGAGTCGCGCGCCGACCTGCCGATCGAGATGGAGGAGCCGATCCTGACGCGGTTCGCGTCGACCGACTTCCCGATCATCTCGCTCACGCTGACCTCGCCCACGCTGCCGACCGTCGAGCTGACGCAGATGGCCGACTCGACGGTCCGCGCCGAGCTGACCGCGCTGCCCGGCGTGGCGAGCGTCGATATCGTCGGCGGTGTCGAGCGCGAGCTCACCGTCGAGCTCCAGCCTGATGCGCTGCGCGCGTCCGGCGTCTCGATCGCGCAGGTCGTGCAGACGCTGCAGGCCGAAAACCTCGCGGTCCCGGTCGGCAAGCTGTCGGGCAAGCTCGAGGACCGCACGATCCGGCTGCGCGGCCGCATGTCGAGCCCCACCGACTTCGAGCAGCTCGTGGTGGGCCGAAACGGCGACAACGTCGTGCGGCTCGGCACGGTCGCGAAGGTTCGCGATTCACAGGAGGAGCCGAAGACCGCGGCGTTCTTCAACACGACACCGGCCGTCGGCATCGATATCAAGAAGGCGATCGGCTACAGCACGACCGATGTCGCCGACCGCGTGCTGAAGCGCATCGACGAGCTGCAGCAGAACCCGGCGCTGAAGGGCGCGAAGCTCGAGGTCGTCAAGAACTCGGGTGCGCGCGTCGACGCCTCGGTCAAGGACGTGCAGAAGTCGCTGTTCGAGGGCGCGCTGCTGACCATCCTCGTCGTGTTCATCTTCCTCAAGTCGTGGCGCTCGACGGTGATCACCGGCCTCGCGCTGCCGGTCTCGGTGATCGCGTCGTTCGTCGCCGTGCTCGTGTTCGGCTTCACGCTCAACGTGATGTCGCTGCTCGGCCTGTCGCTCGCGATCGGCATCCTCGTCGACGACGCGATCGTCGTGCGCGAGAACATCGTGCGCCACATGGAGATGGGCAAGGACCACATCACCGCCGCACGCGAGGGCACGTCCGAGATCGGCCTCGCGGTCACCGCCACGACGTTCTCGATCGTCGTCGTGTTCGTACCGATCGCGTTCATGGGCGGCATCGCGCAGCAGTGGTTCGCGCCGTTCGCGCTGACGATCGCGTGCTCGGTGCTCGTGTCGCTGTTCGTGTCGTTCTCGCTCGATCCGATGCTGTCGGCCGTCTGGCACGATCCCGAGGCGACCGGCGAGCGGCGCACCTGGCTGTCGCGCAAGCTCGACTTCTTCGACCGCGGCTTCCATCGCCTGACCCACCGCTACAAGAAGATCATCTCGTGGGCGCTGCGCCACCGCTTCATCATGGTCGTGCTCGCGCTCCTCTCGTTCTTCGGTGCGCTCGCGATCCCGGCGACCGGCGCGGTCGGCAGCGGCTTCTTCCCGGTCGAGGATCGCTCCGAGTTCCAGATCACGCTCGAGACGTCGCCGTCGAGTAACCTCGACTACACGCGGGGCAAGGTCCTCGACGCCGTGAAGCTCGCGCTGAAGCGGCCCGAGGTCATGTACACGTACTCGACCGTCGGCGGTCAGACCGGCACGGACACCGCGCAGATCTACGTTCGCCTCAAGCCGAAGCACGAGCGCTCCGTCCACCAGGATGTTGTCGCGCAGGCGCTGCGCAGCGACATCCGCGAGCTCAGCGGCGTCACCGCGTACATCTCGACGGGGTTCGGCGGCGGCGGCTTCCGTCAGATCCAGGTCCAGCTGATCGGACCCGACACCGACATCCTCAACGGCATCGCCGAGCGCGTCGCCACCGAGGTCCGCAAGGTGCCGGGTGCCGTCGACGTCGGGCTGTCGAGCAAGGGCCAGCGCGCCGAGGTCGAGGTGATCCCCGACCGCGACCTCGCCGGTCAGCTCGGCATCAGCGCCGCCCAGCTCGCGCAGGCCGTGCGCCCCGCGTTCGCCGGGCTCGACGCCGGCCACTGGATCGATCCGGACGGCGAGACGCGCGATGTCGTCGTCCGGCTCTCGCCCCAGTGGCGCGAGCGTCCCGAGGATCTCGAGGCCCTCCCGATCAATTTGCCGCAGGCCGGCCGCTCCGTGCAGCTCGGCCAGATCGCGAAGCTCAGACGCGGCTTCGCGCCGGCACAGATCGAGCACCTCGATGGCGAGCGCGTCGTCACCGTCGGCGCCAACGCCGAGGGCCGCCCGCTCAGCGCCGTCGTCGGCGGGATCGAGCAACGCATCGCCAACATCCCGTTGCCCGAGGGCTACTCGCGCAAGCAAGGCGGCGAGACCGAGGATCAGCAGGAGGTGTTCGGCCGCGTCCTGATCGCGCTCGCGACCGCGATCATGCTCATGTACTTCATCCTGGTGATCCAGTTCGGGTCGTTCCTCGAGCCGATCCCGATCATGGCGTCGCTGCCACTGTCACTGATCGGCGTGATGCTCGCGATGCTCGTCACCGGCTCCACACTCAACTTGATGAGCATGATCGGCGTGATCATGCTGATGGGCATCGTCGCGAAGAACGCGATCCTGCTGATCGACTTCGCGAAGCAGGCCGAGCTCTCCGGGATGACGCGCGAGGAGGCGATCGTCGAGGCCGGTGGCGTCCGCCTGCGCCCGATCGTGATGACCAGCGTCGCGATCATCGCCGGCATGATCCCGGTCGCGATCGGTTCCGGCGAGGGCGGCGACTTCCGCGCTCCACTCGGTCGCGCCGTGATCGGTGGCGTGATCACCTCTACGTTGCTCACGCTGCTCGTGATCCCGACGTTCTACGACATCATCACGCGGTGGCGCGACGCCTTCATCCGCCGCGTGCGCCGCAAGAAGCCCGCACGAGCCAACGACCACCACACCGAGTAGCCATCGCCGTACGCGAATCGCCGTACGTAGTTGGACGCAGCCTGGTCATTTCGTTGCTCGGCGAGGTCGTGGGGGTAGGGTCTACCCGTGACGGTCTTG
>DAIRFU010000865.1:0-2593 GCA_036794935.1 Kofleriaceae bacterium
CGAGCCTCGAACGCCCGCCGGTCGGCGAGCTCGTCCTGGTCGGCCAGCGGCCGGCCCAGCACCTCGTTGACGCTGCGCAGCCTGGCGCCGACGGCGCCCGGTACGCGCTCGAGCGCCGCGTGCGCCCGTGCTCGAATTCGATCCGCAAGTCCCATCGCGGTTGTCCTATCGCAAAAACAAAGCCCGCGGTGACCGAACACCGCGGGCAATTCGTGCGTCGGGTGTGCTCAGTTGACGACGCGCAGGCTCTTGCGGCCGGCCGGGACCGCCGGGCGGCCGGTGTCCTCGGTATCGACCTCGGGCGCCACGGTCACGACCGACTTCTTCTTGGTCGTGCGCTCCGCCGCCTTCCTCGCGATCGCGAGCAGGGTCTCGTGCGCCTGCACGTGCTCCTTCGAGGCCTTGCCGGTGAGCTTCGCGACGATCGTCTCCTTCGCGTAGCGCAGGCGGTTCTTGCGCGCACCGACCTCGTAGACCAGGTCGGCCGACGAGCAGCCCGCCTTGTGCGGCGAGCGGTGGAACGCGTGCGACATCGACGGGTGCTTCTCGAGGTACGCGCGGACCTCCTCGATCGTCATGCCGACATCGGCGAGCGCCTTGTCGACTTCCTTCTGCGCGAGCTGCTTGGCCTTGAACAGCTGCATCTGGACGCGGCTGTACACGTTGACCGCGCCATCGCCGTTGGTCTCGATCGGCAGGAAGATGCCCTGCGGATAGAGCTCGGTGATGAACGACTGGATGCCGTCGGAGACCGACGACGAGGGCATGCATCCGAACGGCTTGACCGAGAGGGTCATGTTGACCTTCGCGTACGCGACGTTCTGGATCAGCTTGCCGACCTCCATGTGGCCTTCGCCACCGCGGAGGTTGTTGTCGTAGAACGCGTGCGAGATCTCGGCGATCTCGTTCATGTCGGCCAGGTGGTAGTCGTAGAGACCGATCGCGTGGGCGAAGGTCTGGAACAGACCACGCAGCACCTGCTCGCCGGCCCACAGCGACGCGATGCGCTTGCGCACGTCGACGCCCTTGAGGCTGAACTTGCTGCCGCCCGTGCCCTTGTTCTCGTCGAAGCCGCGCAGCGTCGCGCGCTGCGCCGTGTCGTAGCGGCCCTGCCAGATCATGTAGAGCAGCCAGGCGGTGACGAGCTGGATCTCGGGCTCCGCGCCCTCGGCCTCGAGGAAGCGCTGCAGGCCGTAGTTGCCGTCACCTTCCGTCGTCATCGCCCAGAACTCGCCGATGATGCCGACGCGCGGCTTGGGCTTGGTCCGGTCGACCTTCACCTTGCCCATCGTGCGGCGCACCTTGAGGAGCGCGACCGCGAGCGACGTGTTCTTCTCGAACGCGTCGGAGATGATCTTCTTGCTCTGCTCGAGCGCGCGGTCGGTGGCACCGGCCTCGACCTCGTAGGGCCGGATCCGGTAGCCGAGCGCGTTGAGCGTGTCGCCGATCATGATCGCGCGGACCACGCCCCAGAAGAACGTCGGGTTCATCTCGAGCCCGACGCCCTCGCCCGTCGCCTGCTTGAGACCGCCGGTCTGCTGGAACAGCAGCACGCGGAAGCCGTCGAAGCCGGAGTCGCGCAGCGCCTTGCGGTACTCGGTGACGTACGTGCCGAAGCGGCACGGACCGCACGCGCCGGCCGTGATGAACACGTGGTTCTTGACGATGTCTTCCTTCGCCATGCCACGCGCGCGCAGGCCGTCGAGGTACTTCACCAGGTTGCCGACCGTGAAGTAGGTCGGGTTGCACTGGCCGCGGTTACCGTACTCGCGACCGTACTGGAGCGCGTCGTTGTCCGGCGTGTCCATCGCGAGGACCTTGTAGCCGATGCCGCGCAGCGCCGCCTGGATGAACAGGTCGTGCGCCATCGTCAGGCCGGACACGAGGATCGTGGTGTGCTCGCGCTGGTCCGCCGTGAACTGGCGCGGCACCTCGTCGAACCAGTGCTTGCCGGTCTCGACAGGCAGGCCGAGGCGCTTGCGCTCCTCGAGCTCGAACTGCTTGAGCTGCTCCTCGATGGCGTCGAGGCTCATCGGATCGAGGTTGCTGGTGGGCTTGTCGTTCGTCGTGCTCATTGTTCTTCCTTGGCCTTTGCGAGGTTCGCTGCCGCGTTGCCGCCGGCACCGCCAACTTCTTTCGTCGTCTGGATCACGTTGAGAGCCGCAGGCTTCTTTGCCTTCGGACGCTTTGCTGCTTCTTCGGCCTGCCACGCGGCGGCTTGCTCCTCGAGCGCCATCACCTCGGCGTCGAGCTTGTCATCGGTCCGGCCGACGCCGGTGAGCTTGGCCTGCAGCGACTTCATCAGCTCGAGCTTCTTCAGCGACAGCGTCCGATCGAGCTCGGTCTTCTTCTGCGCCTGATCTTCGAGCTTCTCGCGCAGCAGCATGAGCGTGTGCGCGTAGGTCTTGACGCGGATCTTGATCGATCCGCTCGGCTTGTTCGCATCGATGTCATGCAGCGCCGAGTACGCCTTGCCGGCACTCGCGATCACGCTGTCGATCAGGCCGTACGTCGGCGCGTCGTGACCGCACTTGAAGCTCGACAGGTCGAGGCACGCGAGGTTCGCGTGACGCGCGGCGTACTTCGCGGCCCA
>DAIRFU010000254.1:0-9384 GCA_036794935.1 Kofleriaceae bacterium
GATCGTCGTCGAGCGTGCGTCTCAGAAGCCGATCGTCGTCGGCCGGGCAGGCGCGCGGATCAAGGAGCTGGGCATCGCGGCGCGCGCCGCACTCGCCGGCGCCCTCGGCAAGCCGGTTCACCTGTCGCTGTTCGTCAAGGTGCGCGACTCGTGGAGCCAGACCGCGAAGGATCTGCGCGAGCTCGGCTACGGAGGTGACGAGTGACCGCGCCGCTCCTCGCCGTCGTCGGCCGGCCGAATGTCGGCAAGTCGACGCTGTTCAATCGACTCGTCGGCGGCCGCCCCGCGCTCGTCCACGACACGCCCGGCCTGACGCGCGACCGCCGCTACGGCGAGGTCGATTACTTCGGCACCGTGATGCGCGTGGTCGACACGGGCGGCCTCGATCCCGAAGCGGCGACCGAGGTGATCGGGGCCGGTATCCACCGCCAGGCGCTCCGCGCGATCGACGAGTCCGACGCGCTGCTGCTCGTCGTCGACGGCCGTGCCGGCGTGTCCGCGATCGATCACCAGCTCGCCAAGCAGCTGCGCACCACCGGCAAGCCCGTGTTCCTCGCGGTCAACAAGATCGATCACCCCAAGGCCGATCACCTCGTCCACGAGTTCCACGAGCTCGGCCTCGGTGATGCGTTCGCGATCTCGGCCGCGCACGGTCGCGGGATCGATGCGCTGCTCGAGGCGATCACCGCCGCGGTGGCACCGCCGCGCGAGCCCGCGCCGGAGCGCGATCCGCTGTTCGATCCCGACCTCGAGGACGAGGTCAGCGAGGAGGAGGAGCGGGCCGCCGCCGATCAGCCGCTGCGCGTCGCGTTCGTCGGTCGGCCGAACGCGGGCAAGTCGTCGCTGACGAACCGCCTGGTCGGCGAGGAGCGCTCGCTCGTCCACGACATCGCCGGCACGACGACCGATCCCGTCGACTCGCCGTTCTCGCTCGGCGGCCGCGACTACGTGCTCGTCGACACCGCGGGGATCCGCCGCAAGGCGAAGATCGATGCGGACATCGAGAAGATCGCGGTGTCGATGGCGCTCGGCCAGATCGAGCGCGCCGATGTCGCCGTGCTCGTCATCGATGCCGGGCTCGGGCCGGCCGAGCAGGACGCGCGGATCGCCGGCAAGATCGAGGAGGCGGGCCGCGCGCTCGTGATCGCGCTCAACAAGAGCGACCTCGTCCAGGGCGAGGCGAACAAGGCGGCGCTGCGCGAGCTCACGAAGGACACGTTTCACTTCCTCGACTGGGCGCCGAGCGTGAACCTGTCCGCGCAGCGCGGCGACGGTGTCGATCGCTTGCTCGACGCGGTCGATCAGGTCGCCAAGGAGCATCGCCGCCGCATCCCGACCGCGCAGCTCAACCGCTTCTTCGCCGACGTGATCGAGGAGATGCCGCCGCCGCTCCACCACGGCCGCGCGGTGCGCATCCACTACATCACGCAGGGCGCGATCCGGCCGCCGACGTTCATCCTGTGGGCGAATACGCCCGAGGGACTCGCACCGAGCTACAAGCGGTTCATCGCGAACCGGCTACGCAAGGCCTACGGGTTCAAGGGCACGCCGCTGCGCATCTTCATCAAGGCGCGCAAGGACCGCCACGACAAGGACTGAGCGGCGGGCTCAGAAGTAGCCCCACCGCGTGGTGGCGCGCAGGCCGAACGTCACGATCGTGACGTCGCCGCCGAACGACGCGAGCCGCGCCTCGATCCCCCACGACCGCGAGCGGCTGACCAGCACGTCGAGGCCGCCGCCGACCGCCAGCACGAAGCTCGCGCCGCTGCCGATCGCGCCTCCGTGCGTGACCACCGCGCCGACGCCGCCGAACGCATAGGGCACGTACTTGAGGACGTCGAAGCGGAACACCGCGCCGGCGTCGACGAGCCCCGCGTAGGACAGCGCGCTCTGCTTGTCCGTGTTGCCGCCGTAGAACAGGCCGCCGGCGAGCTCGCCGCGGAGCGAGAAGTCACTACCGATCGCGTGCTCGTAGCTGGTGGCGAGCGCACCGCCGACATCGGGGCTCACCGCAGGCGGCTCCATGTTCGCCTCGGCGACGCCGGGGACCGAGAATGTCGCCCAGGTCAGGCCCACGGAGAGCGCGCGTTCGCCCTCGGCCCACGCCGGTGCGGCAAGTGCGCACACGATCGCGGGCAACAGTTGGGTCGAGCGCGAGGTCCAAGCCACCAAACCCCTGAATTGTGCTACATCGCCAGGCGCCGTGGCCGACAAGACCAAGAAAAAACCAACCCCCGAAGGGACGTCTGCAACGCCCGGGTTCGACCCGAAGCCGATGCAGCTCACCGGGGATTCGATCGTCGATCGCCTGCTTCCACACATGAAGCAGATCGTGATCGGCCTGGTGGTGCTCGCCGCGGTGCTGACCGCGATCTTCACGGTCAAGTACTTCAAGGAGCGCGGCCGCGAGAAGGAGACCGCGAAGATCGCACGGGTCCTCGCGGTCAGTCAGCGCGAGGTGCGCCCGGCCGGGGTCGAGCCCGATCCCAAGGCCAAGGAGCCGACCTTCGCGAGCAACCAGGAGCGCGCCCAGGCCGTGCTCGACGCGATCGCGAAGCAGGGCGGCATCAAGAACGCCGGCGTGTTCCGCGCGTCGATGCTGCTGCAGGCGGGCAAGGTCGACGAGGCGATCACCGAGTACAAGCAGCACGTGAAGGGCAACTCGCTCGACGCCGTGCTCGCCCGCGAGGGCCTCGGCATCGCACTCGAGGCGAAGGCAGAGGATCCCAAGCAGGACGCGGCCGCCCGCCAGCAGGGCCTGCAGGATGCGCTCGCCGCGTTCGAGTCGATGCAGCCGGACGAGAAGGGCCCGCGCTACGCGTACTCGCTCTACCACCAGGGCCGCATCCTCGCGACGCTCGGCAAGACCGCCGAGGCACGAACCAAGCTCGAGAAGGCCAAGGAGCTCGGCGCCGGCACCCAGCTCGCCGACCTGGCCACCGAACGGCTCGCGGGTCTCGGCGCATGATGCGTGCGCTCGTCATCGCGCTGCTCGCCGCCGGTTGCGTCCGCGTGCCGTCGCGCAGCGCCGACGCGATGAGCGCGGTGGAGAAGGAGCCGCTCGGCGAGGACCGCCTGGCGTTCAAGTGGAAGTTCGTCACCTCGGATCGACTGACCGAGGTGGCGCCCCAGGAGTTCGCGGCGCCCGCCGTGTGGGCGGACACGCTCTACGTCGGCTCGGCGAAGGGCTGGTTCTACGCTCTGCGCGCGGCGAACGGCGAGCAGCGCTGGCGCAAGCAGGTCGGCTCGGTGGTCTGCGCGCCGCTGGTCGATCGCGGAATCCTCTACGTCGGCACCAACGACGGCTATCTCGTCGCGCTCGACGCTCAGACCGGCGAGGAGAAGTGGCGCTACCAGAGCCGCGGGCCGATCGAGCAGACGCCGGCCTCGACCGGTGACCTGATCGTGTTCGCGAACGAGGCCGATCAGGTGGTCGCGCTCGACGCGATCGACGGCAAGTTCAAGTGGCAATACAAGAGCGAGACACCCGAGGAGTACACGCTGCGCGGCCACGCCGGCGTCACCCCCGACGGTGATCTCGTCTACACCGGGTTCTCGAACGGCACGCTCGTCGCGCTGCGCCGCGACAACGGCTCGGTCGCCTGGTCGACATCGCTCAAGGCGGACGCCGAGCGGTTCATGGACGTCGACGCCACGCCGATCGTGATCGAAGGCGTGCTCTACGCGTCATCGTCCTCGGGCGGCGTGTATGCGATCGACAAGGCGACCGGCTTCGTGCGCTGGCGGCTGCCGTTCTACGACGCCTCGATGCCGAGCGCGAGCGGCAACGTCGGCGGCATCGCGAGCGACGGCGAGACGCTCTACGTCTCGGTCGCCGATCTCGGGACCTACGCGATCGATCTCGGCGGCAACGTCCTGTGGCGCGTCGGCGCGCGGGGCGGCGGCGAGCCCGCGACCCCGGTCGTGTTCGCCGACATGCTGGTGTACTCGCTCGCGAGCGCCGGACTCTTCGTCGCCGACCGCAAGACCGGCGAGACGCTCGAGTACTTCGATCCGGGCGAGGGCATCTCGGCACGGCCGACGATCACCGGTGACGGGCGCCTGTTCGCGATGTCGAACCGCGGCATCCTGTACGCGTTCGACCTCGAGTACTAAGCGCCCGAGCAGGTGCCGAGGCTGGCGACGCCGCTGTCGCAGCTGCCGCTCGCGCAGTCGCCGTCGTCGGCACACGCGAGGCCGGGGGCACACGCGCCACACGAGCCACCGCAGTCGACGTCGCTCTCGTACCCGTCGCGCACGCCGTCGCCGCACGTCGCCTGCCGGCACGCGCCGGCATCGCACGCGCGACTCTGACAGTCCTCGGCGCGCGAGCACTGCTTCGCCGCGGTGCACGGCTGACACGAGCCGCCACAGTCGACGTCGGTCTCGTCGCCGTCCCGCGCGCGATCGCGGCAGCCGTTCGCGGGCGCTGTCGTCGAGCACCGGCCCTCGGCGCAGGGCGCGAGGTGGATCCCGAACGCGACCGAGAGCGAATCGGCCGGCGCGTCGGGGCGTGGCGCGTAGCGGTCACCGTCGTACAGCGCGATGTCGGCAGCGACGAGGAACGCGATCAGCGAGTCGTCGACCTCGGCGCGCGTGACCGTGCCGTCGCGATCCTTGTCGAGGCCGCGCTCGAACACGAGGTGGCGCTCGGGTTCGGTCTCCATCATCTGGACCAGGCCGACGTACGCGGCCTCGCGCGCGGATTCCTCGCGCACCCCGCCACGCACGATGCCGTCGTATCCGCCGTTGCCATCGGGGGCTAGCTCGAGCTCCATGCCCTCGAGCTCGAGCACGATCGGATCGGCGTTGACGTAGACCGGCAGGTGGACGCGCGCGGCACCGGGGACGCGCGTCTCGCGCGTGCGGTTGGAGACGAACGCGCCGGCGGTGAGCCGGCCGCCGGCGATCACGGCCGGCTCGCCCTCTGCGCCGAGATACACGGCGCCGGCCGCATCGTCGGCGGTGAGATCGTCGGCCTGCAGCGTCACGACCGAGGCGAGCGCGCCGGAGGCGATCATGTCGGGCGCGTGCGTCGACAGATCATTCGTGGTCGCGAGCACGCCGGTGACGTTGCCGAACGCGTTATCGGGGGCGCCGTCGCCGTCGAGATCCGCGGCGAGCCGGCCCGCCTCGCTGCTATCGCGCGGCACCACGATCCCGTCGACGACGAAGCGATGCGTCGGGCCGGTGAACGGGCCGGTGACGTCAGTCGACTCGGCCGAACAGCCGAGGAGCACCGCGACGAACCAGATCCGCACCCACCTGTTCTATCCCAGGTCAGAGCGGATCGACGAACGGCAGCGCGGGCTTCGCGATCAGGTAGCCCTGGAGCAGGTCGCAGCCGAGGTCGATCAGCACGCGCGCCTCGGCATCGGTCTCGACGCCTTCCCCGATCACCTTCGTGCTGTGCTCGCGGCACAGCTCGATCACCGAGCGAACGAGCCGCTGCTTCATCGTGTGCTTGTCGATGTCGCGCACGAGCGACATGTCGAGCTTAACGAAATCGAAGTCGAGCGGCGAGAACGTGCCCATGCGCGCGTGGCCGCCGCCGAGGTCATCGATCGCGATCTTGAACCCGAGCTCGCGGAGCTCCTGCACGCGATAGCGGACGTCCGCCTGGCCCTCCAGCGAGGTGCGCTCGGTGATCTCGAGCACGATGCGGCCCGCGACCTTGGTCAGCGGCGCGAACGTCGAGGTGAGCTGCTTGTCGAACAGATCGAGCAGGTGAAGATTGACGAACACGACGCCGCGCTCCGCCGGGGCCTGGGCGATCGTGCCGGCGACCTGGCCGCGCACCGCGCGACCGAGTGCGGGAATCCGCTCGAGCCGCTCGGCGGCATCGAGGATCGCGCCCGGATGCGGCAGCGACTTGTCGGTCGCGCGCAGGAGCGCCTCGTAGCCGAAGCGCGCGCGCGTCGCCGCGTGCACGATCGGCTGGTAGTGCATCGTCAGCGTCGAGAAGCAGCGCGAGAGCTTGTCCTCGAGCGCGCGCAGCTCGTCGGCGATGTCCTGCGGATCCTGCTCGAAGCGATCGATGACGGGCTCGGTGCCGCGCGCGAACGCGCCGAGGTTGTCATCGTTCGGGGTCGGCGGCCGCAAGCGCGACGCCGGTGGCGCTGGCAGCTTGGTTGGCGTCGGACGATGCGAAGACACGATGCTCATCGTATACGCCGGACGGCATCTCGCCAACGCAGCAAGTTGCTGCAGTACCTGTCTGCTACCCCGCACGCGACGTAGGCGTCGCGATGTAGGCCTAGCACAGACGACGGAGGTGCTCGCGAAACTCCGCCACCACGAGCGATGCCGGATGGCCGTCGAGCTCGGTGCTGATCAGATCGTCGACGATCGGCAGATCGAGCACGAGGCGGTAGAGCATCAAGCACGCGCGCGTCGATAGCGGCACGAAGCGCGCCTCGCCCGCGAGCACCACGTTCGAGGTCGGCGGCGTCGCCCACGTGATGGTGTAGGTGGTCGGGTCGTACTGGTACTCCAGCGTGTAGCCCAGAGACCCACGCTCGAGCTTGCGCGTGAACGACACGCGCGCCGGCCGGCGATTGGTCTGCGCAGCGAGCACGCGCGCGGTCTGCACCAGCGGCAGCCAGCGCGGGATCTCGACCGCATCCGCAAACACCTCGAAGGCGGAACCGGCGCTCACGCTCAAGGTCGTCGAGACCTCGCTGGAGAGCGGGCTGGGGGCACTGTATGCGAGCGCGGTGGCCATGGGCGGTACTCCTTGCGTGCCTGGCCCTAGAGCAACCCGGATACCAGCCTGAAGCGACGAGGTTTCACGCACTTGGAGGGCGATTCACGCTGGTCTTACCGACCACTCGAATAGCCGCCGGCGCGGCCGGTGTCCGCTAACGGCAGACCCCAGTGGTGCCCCCAGGCACCTGGCAGCGGGGGCACGACCACGTCCAACGTGGCGGATCGCCGAGCGGGTAGGCCTCGATCGGCGCGCCGCAGCGCGGGCAGGGGCGGCCGGTCTTGCTGTAGACGGCGTGCTCGCGGCGTCCGGCTCCTCGAGCTTCCGGTGACAGACCGGCGAGCATCCGCTCACGCGCTGCGGCGTAGACCGCCGCGATCTGCTCGGCGGCGAGCGCGCCGACCTCCGTGCGCGGATCGATGCTGCACGCGAACAGCGACTCGCTCTTCCAGATGTTCCCGATTCCGGCCGCGACGCGCTGATCGAGCAGGACGTCCGCGATCCGGCGCCGCGGATGTTCGGCCGCCCGCGCCGCGGCCTCGCGCGGATCGAAGCCCTCGGCGAGCACGTCGGGCCCGAGCGCGGCGACCGCGAGCCCGCGCATCGGTGCACGGCGCGCCGCGATCTCGATCGTGCGCGCACCGAGCCACATCACGACGAGGTTCGCGGTGACGAGCACGAGCGTGGCGCGGCCAGGCGAGGTGCGCGCGACCGCGGCCTCTCCCTCGGCGCGCGCGTAGCGACGCACGCGGCCGTTCATGCCGAGGTGCGCGCGGAGCTGGGTGCCGTCGTCGAGGTCGATCAGCAGGTGCTTGCCGTGGGCGTGGACCGCCGAGACGGTGCGGCCCGCGAGGTCGCGCAGGAGGCCCTGCGTGGTCACGCGCTCGAGCGTCTCGCCGACGAGCGGGGCGAGCTGGCCGGCGATGCGCCGGATGCTGTCGCCCTCAGGCATCGACGTCGTCGTCTTCGGTCGCGGCGTCGGGCTCGGGTTCGGGCTCGGGCTCGGCGGACACGGGCGAGACCGCGCCGCGCACCACCAGGCCGCGATAGTCGACGCGCGCGCCGGCCGCGAGCAGGCCGCGCGCCCACGGGGACGCACTCGCGGCGACGCCATCGATCGTCTCGATCAGCAGCTCGCGGCGGCGCTGGCGGGCGGCGACGCGGGGCAGCCCGACCGCGCACGCGAGCTCGATCGACTCGGGCGCCACGCCGGCCGCGGTCGCGAGCCGCCGCGCCTTCGGCTCGAGCCACAGCGCGAGCGCCCCGTCGACGAGCACCACCGTCGCGCCGACGCGCCGCGCCGGCCGCGCATCGGGGTCGCGCAGCTCGGGCCAGGGCAGGGCGCTGCCCCACGCGTTCGCCGGATCGACCGCGGCGAGCACGACGACCTGCTGCGCCTGGCCGCGCGGCGCCTCGCGCAGTCGATCGATCGCGCCGGGCCACGCGAACTGCGCGCCCTCGAGGTGCTCGACGAAGTAGCCGCGCCGCACCGTGCCGGCATCCTCCATCGCGCGCAGCACGTCCGCGACCGTCGCGAAGCCGCCCGGCAGCTCGTCGGCGCGCGTCGCCTGCCGGCTCGCCACGCCCCAGCGTTCGAGCAGTGCGGTCGCCTGCGCGTGGGCGCGCGTGGTCGCGGTCGGCGGCGGACCGAGCTGCTCGACGAGCGACCACCGGCCGCCGAAGCTCGCGTGCGGACTCGCGCGACGCGTGCCCGGCGCACGACCCGACGTGGCGCGGGACGGACTCACGCCGGTCCGCGGGAGCGACCGGAGCGGCGCGAACGTGTCGTTCGTGATCACGCCGGCCCACACGAGATCCCAGAGCGCCGCGGCGACGCTCGCGCGCGGTTCCCCCGCGGCCTGCTCGATCGCCACGAGGAACGACGCACCCGCCGTGCGCAGGTGCTCGACGATCGCATCGTGAACCGGGGCGTGGTTCGCGATCGGCTGTGGCTCGGGAGCCAGCGCGCGCGCGCGCTCGCGGCGCAGCAGCATGATGCGGCCGTCCTTCGTGCCAAGGGCGCCCGCGCCGACCCACGTCAGCTCGCCGGCCGCGCCGAGCTCGTCGAGCATGCGTGGCTGATAGTCGAGGATGCGCGCCGGCAGGATGCGGCTCTCGAGCTCCGAGAACGGCAGCGCGACGCCTTCGAGCCGCGCGATCGCATCGCGCAGCGCGAGCGGCCCGCGGCGCGGTTGATCGAGGCCGTGCCAGCGCGGCAGGAACGCGGCGTACGACGATGCCCCGACGGGCGCGACCTGCGCGCGCAGCTTCGCGAGCGTGCGCCGGCGCAGCTGGCGCAGCACGTCCGGATCGCAGCTGTCGATGCTGGGGCCGCCGGTGCCCGGCCGCAGCTTGCCGCGCACCAGCTGGCCGCGCGCCTCGAGCAGCGCGAGCACGGGCTCGAGCTGCGCGGCGGGCAGGCCCCAGCGTGCCGCGGGCTCTGCGGCGGTGAACGGTGCGTGCGTTCGTGCCCAGCGCGCGACGAGCGTCTCGAGCGGTGCATCGGCGTTGTCGAGGAGCGCCACCGGGATCCCCTTCGGCAGCACGATGCCGAGCCCGTCGCGGTAGCGCGCGGCGTCCTCGGCCGCGATGCAGCGCTCGAGACCGGCGATGCGTACGCGCACGGCGCGGCCGGCCGCGACGAGCTGATCGAGCGCCGCCGCGATGTCGACCCCCTC
>DAIRFU010000255.1:0-9383 GCA_036794935.1 Kofleriaceae bacterium
CCCCATCAGCCGACCACGCGGTTCCGTCCACCCTCTTTCGCGGCGAACAGATGAGTGTCGGCTTGCTTGATGAACTCGAGCGCGTCCTCGATCTCGCGCAGGCTCGCGACACCGATCGACACGGTCACCGGGATCACCGCGTCCTCGAACTTGAACTCGGCGACCTCGACGAGCTTCCGGATCTTCTCCGCGAACTGCATCGCGTTGTAGTGATCGATCTCGGGCAGCACGATCGCGAACTCCTCGCCGCCGTAGCGCGCGAGCACGTCCTCGCGCCGGATCCGCGTCTTGATCACGCTCGCGAGGTGCTTGAGCACGTGGTCGCCGGCGAGGTGGCCGAAGCTGTCGTTGACGCCCTTGAACCGGTCGATGTCGAACATGATCAGCGACAGGTCGCGGCGATAGCGCAGCGCGCGCCCGATCTCGCGCTCGAGGGTCTCGACGAAGTAGCGGCGGTTGAACACCTGGGTGAGACCGTCGACCGTGGTGAGCCGGTAGATCTCCTCGTGATACGCGTTCTCGATGTTGTTGCCGCTGAGGAACTTGAAGATGCAGCGGCCGACCTTGATGAAGTCGCCGTCGCGCAGCACGTACTCGTCGATCATCTCGTCGTTGACGTAGGTCCCGTTCGTCGAGCCCATGTCGCGCAGCATGATCGCGTTGCCGGTGTTGATGATCTTGCAGTGGTTGCGCGAGACCGCTTCCTGGTCGATCTGGATGTCGGCCTTGCTCGATCGGCCGATGATGATCTGCGGGCGGTTCAGGTTGAACTTCTTGCCGAGCTCGAGGCCGTAGATGACGACCAGGCACGCCTCCTTGGCGACCGGCCGATCGCTGATCTTCGAGATCGCGGTGACGACGGTCTTGTTGCGGCCGGTATCGCTCACCCGACGCTTATCTTATCAAGAATCCAGAACCTTTGCGCCACCTACGCGGTCAGCGGGCGGTGTCCGCGCAATCGAGGCGATCGTCGGTCGCGCGCTTACACTGGAGTACGTCCTCGATGCGGTAGCCGTCCCGTGCGAAACGATATGACTGGAGCAGCATCCGATCACCGGTCTGCTTCCAGTAGGCGCGCACGTCGCTCATGTTGTCCTCGCCTCGCGAGGTCAGGGTTTCCAGCGCTGCACCGGCGAACGACCCGGCGTAGCGCACGCAGGCGCCGCCGTCGCGCGGCCGGCGAAACACGTTCCAGTAGCAATTGCCGTCCCCGCTGCACTTCGCGCGATCGACGACGATGAGCTCGGCCTGGCCATCACCGTCGAGATCGCGGTCGGCATGGTCGAGCCGCGGCTGCTCGCTGATCACGCCGTCGCGCTCGGGGTCGGCGCAGTTGCCCGGCTGCACCGACGTGGTCGGGATCCGCGGCGTGGTCGGCCCCGGCTTGCTGCGCGTGCACGCGGCGAGCGCGCCGAGCGCGCCGACGACGAGCAGCGCGTTACAGGACATAGCGGGGATCCGGCCCCGGCGCCTTCGACATCTCGAGTGCGAGGGCCTCGTAGCCCGGGCGGCCGAGCGCCGCGAACGCGAGCCGCTTCGCCTCCTCGACGCCTGGTTGATCGAACGGGTCGACGCCGTAGAGCGGACCGGCGAGCGCGGTCGCGGCCTCGAGCAGCATCATCAGCTCGCCGACCGCCTCGGCCGACACGCGCGCGAGCGTCAGGCGCCCGACGGGCCGGCTCCGGCGCACGAGCGACGAGGTCGTGCCGGTCAGCTCGGCATCGAGCAGCTCGCCCATGCCATGACCGGCGAGATACGCGAGCTCGGGCCGGCTCTCGGCGAGCGGGCCGCCCGGGATCTTGATCTCGCCGCCGCGATCGCCCGCGGTGACGAACAGGTAGACCTTGTCGTCGGGCCCCTCGGCGAAGAGCTGGAGCTGGCTGTGCTGGTCGGTCGCGCCGCGCGCCGCGATCGGCGTCGGCCCGACGTTGACGGTGCGGCCGTCCGTCGACTTCTCCTTGCCGAGGCTCTCGGCCCACAGCTGGCGGAACCAGTCGGCCGTATCGTAGAGCCCGTCGACGTACGCCATCATCACGGTCATCGCGCGGCCGCGCACGACGTGGTGGTGGTGGAGAAGCGCCGCGAGGAGCAGTGCCGGGTTCGTCGCGAGATCGGGGACGATCGCGCGATCACGCATGCGCGCGGCGCCGTCGAGCAGGCCCATCACGTCGAGGCCGGCGAGCGCCGCGGGCAACAGGCCGACCGGCGTCAGCACGCTGAACCGGCCGCCGATGTTCGGCGGGATGTCAAACGCCGGGTACTTGCGCTCGCGCGCGATCGCACGCAGCGCACCCTTCTCGGGATCGGTCGTGCACACGACGTGCTGCCGCGCGCGATCCGGACCGAGTCGCTTGTCGAGCTGATCGGCGATGACGAGGAACTGGGCGCAGGTCTCGGCGGTGCCGCCGGACTTCGTGACGACGTTCCACAGCACCTTGTCGAGCGGCAGCCGTTCGATGATCGCGGCGAACGTGATCGGATCGATGTTGTCGGGAAAGAACAGCCGGCGCGGCATGCCCGGGCTGCGCGACGCGAGCTGATCGAATGGTTGCGCGAGCGCCGAGTACAGCGCGCGCGGCCCCAGGCTCGAGCCACCGATGCCGAGCGTGACGACGGTGTCGATCTCGGGATCGAGATCGCGCGCGAAGTCCATGCACGCGCGTGCGGTCGCGCGATCCTCGGCGAGATCGAAGAAGCCGATATCACCACGCTGGCGGCGCGCCAGCGTGTGCTCCAGCGCGCGGCGTGCGGCGTCGGCGAGCCCCGCGATCGCATGCTCATCGGGGCCCTTGTCCCCGATCCCCGAAGCGGTCAGCGCCGTCGCGTCGAGTACCAGCTGGTTGGCCGACATCGGGGCGAACCCTACTGCAAAGTTCTTGTGCCCGCGAGCAGATGCGGCTACATCCAGGAATCGATGCGACGCGCAGTCCTGCTCGCCGGTGGTGCCCTGCTCGCGGGTGCCGGATTGTTCATGAGCTCGGGAGCGGGACCGACCCCGAGCGCCTCGATCGAAGGCGGTGCGGTCGACACCAAGGCGGCTCCCGGCGCGATCGCGAATGCCGAGGCGCGCGCGGCCGACGCGGCGAAGAACGCGACGATCGCGCTCGAGCTCGACAAGAAGCAGCTCGACGGTGATCACTACGTCGCGCCGCTTCGCGATGGACGTCGGGCGATCCTCACGCTCGATCCGGATCTCCAGAAGCTCGCGGAGAAGCTGCTCGATCAGTCGCGCGCGCCGCGTGCGGCGATCGTCGCGATGACTCCCGACGGCCGCATCCTCGCGCTCGCCGGACGCCGGACCGCCGATCCCAAGGGTGGCAAGGACGGCACGTTCGACTATCACGTCGCGACCGAGGTCTGGGCGCCCGCCGCGTCGGTCTTCAAGCTCGTCACGGCGAGCGCGCTGCTGTCACACGGCTACGATGCGGACAGCAAGGTCTGCTATCACGGCGGCATTCGCTCGGTGATGGAGTCGAACCTCGCCGACGACAAGCGCGACAACGCCTGCGCGACCCTCGGCTACGGTGTGGCGCACTCGAACAACGCGATCCTCGGCAAGCTCGCGTACCAGAACCTCGAGCCCGAGCTGCTCGATCGCGAGGCGCGTGACCTCGGCTGGACGCGATCGCCGGCATTCGGGATCGAGGCGACGTGCGGCGAGCTCGCGTTGCCCACGCACAAGGACCTCGAGTTCGCGCAGTCCGCAGCGGGCTTCAACGGCTCTCGGCTGTCCGTGCTCGGCGGCGCGCTGCTGTCCGCGACGTTCGCCGCGGACGGTGAGCAGCCGGTGCCACGCATCATCGAGTCGATCGACGGCAAGCCGTATCCGAAGGCCAAGCCGCGCCGCGTGCTGCCGGCAAAGGTCGCGCGCGAGGTCGCGAAGATGATGGTGGGGACCTGCGAGTCGGTCAGCGCTGCGAAGTCGTTCCTCCGGCACAAGTCGGTCGGCGTCGCCGGCAAGACCGGCACGCTGACCACGACCGAGCCGTTCTACATGCAGAACTCCTGGTTCGTCGGGTTCGCGCCCGTCGAGGACCCGGACATCGTGGTGTCCGTGCTGCTCGGCAATCCCGAGAGCTGGTACCTGCGCGGCCACGAGGCGGCGAAGAGCATGATCGATCGTGCCATCCGGCGTGCGGAAGATCGCGCCGACGACAAAGAGAAGAAATCGAGCGCCCGTCCGTCCAAGCGACATCGGTGATACGATTTCGGTGTCGTCCTCGGGAGGAATACATGTCTAGGCTAGCTTTGGGGATCGTGCTCGCTTCGTCCCTGTTCGGCGGCATCGCGCGCGCCGAGAGCCAGGCCGAGATCGCGGCGCGGCTGAACGAAGAGGGCAAGCAGCTCATGTTCGCGGAGAAGTACGCGGAGGCGAGCGCGAAGTTCCAGGACGCGCACAGCCGCGTGCCCGAGCCGGGCTACTTCTTCAATCACTGCATGTCGCTGACCGCCGAGGGCAAGTTCGGCGAGGCACTCACCGCGTGCAATGCGGCGGACAAGAACGCGGACGCCGAGCTCAAGCAGAAGCTCGCCAAGCTCGAGACGCGAATCCACGAGGAAGCGACGAAGCAGGGCGTGTCGCTCGAGCCGGTGGGCGGTGGTGGCGGTCCCGGCGAGACGCCGGCGGTCGATCCAAACAACCCGACGGGTACGCCTGCGGATCCGAACAACCCGACCCAGCCGACGGGCCAGCCGGGCGCGCAGCCCTACGCGGTCGGCCGCCCGGTCGGCGGCGCGCTGTTCGCGGCGCAGCCGCCGGAGAACAAGTACACGTGGAGCCTCGGCCTCGATCTGTTCGGCGGCGGCGGCCGGATGGGACGCAGCGGCTACTTCGGGAAGTCGACCGGAGGCCTACGCGTCAAGGGGGACTACCTCGTCTATCCGAGCTCGCGGATCGGCACGCAGGCGTACTTCCAGATCACCCACTTCGGTCAAGGCGACGAGATGTCGGGCGAGGCGAGCTCGCTCGACGTGTTCGATCTCGGCATCGCGGGATACAAGCACCTGTGCGGTGCGCGCTCGCGGCTGTGCCTGACGCCGCTCGTCGGCGTGCAACTCGCGCTGATGAGCCCGGCCGGTCAGATGGATGCCTCGACGGGCGAGCAGGTCTTCAACTACGCCTCGCTCGGCGCGCGGCTCGAGCTCGGCCTCTCGTACGCGCTGGGCAGCCGCTACGAGCACGTGCTCGGTGTCGCCGCCGGCTTCAACGCGTACACGCCCGTATTCGCCGAGCCCGCACCCGGCCCGGATGTCATGAGCGCCAAGGATTGGGGCCTCGACAAGGGCGGTGCCGCGGCCTACGTCGCGTTCGGCTACACGTATCGGTTCAACACGCCGTTCGGTAGCGCGCCGTTCGTGACGCTCGAGTAGAGCTATCAACGGACTCGAATAGGTTCGTGCCGCTGGAGTGGTTCCCCCGGTCGCCGGATGGGGGTATGGTCGTCCGCGCTGCAAGGTAACGCAGTGCAGGAGACTTCCATGGCTGAGAACGCGAGCGCGAAGCTGGTCCTCCCGGGCGGAAAAGAGGCCGCCCTGCCCGTCATCGTGGGCACGGAGAACGAACACGCGGTCGACATCCGATCGCTACGCGGGGAAACGGGTTACATCACCCTCGACAGCGGGTACATGAATACCGGCTCGACGACGAGCGCGATCACGTACCTCGACGGCGAAAAGGGCGTCCTGCGCTACCGCGGCTATCCGATCGAGGATCTCGCCGAGAAATCGTCGTTCGTCGAGACCGCGTACCTCCTGATCTTCGGCGAGCTGCCGAACAAGCAGGAGAGCGACGCGTTTCGCACCAAGCTGACGCGGCACAGCCTCATTCACGAGGACATGCACCACTTCTTCGCGGGCTTCCCGCCGGCCGGCCACCCGATGGCCGTCCTGTCGGCGATGGTGACGAGCCTGTCGGCGTACTACCCCGACAGCCTCGATCGCAACTCGCCGATGGACATGCACATCACGCGGATCCTGTCGAAGGTCCGCACGATCGCGGCGTTCTCGTACAAGAAGAGCATCGGCCAGCCGATCGTCTATCCGCGCAACGATCTGCGCTACTGCGGCAACTTCCTCCACATGATGTTCGCGGTACCGAGCGAGGACTACGAGGTCAGCCCGGTGCTCGAGAAGGCGCTGAACCAGCTGCTCATCCTGCACGCTGACCACGAGCAGAACTGCTCGACGTCCGCGGTGCGCCTGGTCGGCAGCTCGGGCGCGAACCTCTATGCGGCGATCGCCGCTGGAATACTGGCCCTCTGGGGCCCGCTCCACGGCGGCGCAAACCAAGCCGTGATCGAGATGCTCGAAGACATCAAGGCGAGCGGCGGCGACCACAAGTCGTTCATCGACGACGTCAAGAACAAGCGCGGCAACCGGCGCCTGATGGGCTTTGGCCACCGCGTGTACAAGAACTACGACCCGCGCGCGAAGATCCTCAAGAAGATGTGCGACGAGGTGCTCGAGCACCTCGGCATCGACGATCCGCTGCTCGATATCGCGAAGAGCATGGAGGAGGTCGCGCTGCGGGATGATTACTTCGTCTCGAAGAAGCTGTACCCGAACGTCGACTTCTACAGCGGCATCATCTACCGGGCGATGGGCATCCCGACGAACATGTTCACGGTGATGTTCGCGCTCGGGCGCCTGCCCGGCTGGATCTCGCACTGGAAGGAGATGGTCGAGGACCCGAACACGAAGATCGGCCGTCCCCGCCAGATCTACACCGGCCCGAAGCTGCGCCGGTACGTCCCGATCGACCAGCGCGGCTAACCGATGCGCCTCGCGATCGCGCTGCTCGTGATCGCGAGTGCGTGCGGCCATCACGACTCGCCGCTCTCGATCACCGGATCCGGCTCTGCGGCCCCGGTAGGGTCCGGCGCGCCGGCGAGCCCGGCGGCGGATCCGTGGGCGAAGCCGCCAGGTGACGCGCCATGCGATGACGCGTCGATCCGGCGCCACGTCGAGGACAGCCTCGCCGCGTCCGTCGCGTACCTGAGCGCACTCGAGAAGAGAACCGCGCGCTGGACGCTGGACTGCGAGGCCGCGCGCAAGGACCTGCTGGCGCTCGAGCCCGACGCCGAGGCGTTCATGGCCGCGATGCGCACGTTCGTCGAATGGGGCCGCACGCTGCCTTCGGCGTGCGGCAAGCGCGTCGGGGAGATCGGCGATCAGCTACCGGCCACGCATGACGTCGAGGCGCGCACGCCGGCGCTCGAGGCGAAGGTCAAGCCGGTGCTCGAGCACTGCACCGACCACCCGGGGTTTCAGGATGCCGCGGCCAAGGGGCTGCGCCTGCTGCGCCGCAAGAAGAGCTGACCGCCGCTACTTGTTGCAGCTCGCCGGCAGCACCTCGCGCCGGTACTGGCCTTCCCAGTTGCCGGGTGGGTCGTAGTTGCACACGTAGATGTCGTTGCCCTTGCACGTCACGTGGCCGCAGCCGACTTGCTTCGTGCTGCGCCACACCACCTGGGTGAAGTGGCCGGTCTGCATCGAGAAGCCCCCGGCGGGGAACTTGTAGTGCGCGATCTCGTCGTACCACATGCCGACGGTGCTCTCCGGATCGAGCGCACCCTGCGTGCCGGCCGCGAGGTTCTCGCCATACGTCGCGCCCGGGCTGTGGCCGAACACGCAGCCCTTGTCGCGCAGCGTGTTCGCCCACTTCTGGGCGACCTCGGCGAGCTTCTTCGACCACGTCAGCGGCGGCGCGCAGTGCTTCGCGCGCACGCGGTTGTGCGCGGCGACGAACTGCTGCGCGAACGATCCGGCCGGCGCGGCCTTCGCGGGCGGCTCGCGGCGGCTCGCCGGCTTCGTCGAGCGCGACGGCTTGCTCGGCGTGCCCGGGCGCGCGGCCACCGTCGCCGCCGGCGGTCCCTCGACGGGCCGCGACTCCGGCAGCGGCTGGCTGGCGGGCGACTGCTGGGACATCTGCCCGCACGCCGCGAGCACGAGGAACATCCATCTCATGGTGCGATCATGCCACGCGCGCCGAGGCGCGCCGGGGCCGGCTGCCGCGCGCGGTGCGCTTCGCCACACGCGTGGCCCTGACGGGCTTCTTCGCGGCGGGCTTCTTCGCGGCGGGCTTCTTCGCGGCGGGCTTCTTGGCGGCGGGCTTCGTCGCGGTGGGCTTCTTGGCGGCGGGCTTCGTTGCGGGCTTCGTCGCGGGCGGCACGAGGCCGCGCCCGTCGAGCTCTCGGACCCGCTTCTTCGGCGCCTGCGCGCGATAGCTCTCGTCGAGCCACTCCTGCAGCATCTCGATCGGCGGCACCCGGCCCGCGGGGAACTGCGCACGCACCCAGCCGCTCTTGCCGAGACCGTAGGCGGCCGGCTTGCAGAACGGCAACAGCAGCGCGACCGCGGCCGAATGCGGCAGCTTGCACGAGATCCCGAACGGCTCGCCCTCGAGGCTGAGGTACGCGAACGTCTTGTCGTTGACGGCGAGATCGAGGTGACCGGGCCACGGGCTCTTGGTGTGTGCACCGGGGTACGCGAGGCCGAACGCGCGCAGCTCCTGCAACACCTTGTCCGTTGCCTGGGCCTTCTTCTTCGCCATGGACCGAGTGTATGGTGCGCGCGTGCTACGACCAACCGTCGCGGAGTCCACATCGCAAGCGGTGACCCAGGGCATTCGCGTTCACGTTCAGTCCGCGTACCTGCCGGATCAGTCGTCGCCCGCGAACGATCGCTTCGTGTTCGCGTACACGATCACGATCACGAACGAGAGCACGTTCACCGCGCAGCTGCGCACCCGCCACTGGATCATCACGGATGGCCGCGGTGAGGTCGAAGAGGTCAAGGGCGACGGCGTGGTCGGCGAGCAGCCGCGGCTCGGCCCCCGGCAGAGCTTTCAATACACGTCCGGCTGCGTGCTGAGGACGCCGATCGGTACGATGCACGGCAGCTATCGCTTCTGGCGCGACGACGGCACCTACTTCGACGCGACGATCGCTCCGTTCTCGCTGGCATCCCCCGTGCGAAGTGAAGAAGCGAACTAGATTCGCTACTTGGCCGGCGTGGGGCGATGTGGGCAGGAAAAACGCAAAGCCTTCACGTAGGCTATGCGTCTAAACCGCAGATGACGAACGCCGAGCGCGAGGCAGCGACCGCGTCCGCCCTGGTGGACGCGGCGAAGAGCGGGGACAAGCGCGCTTTCGGCGCGCTCGTTCGCCGCTATCGCAAGCGCATCTACGCGCTCGCGCTGCACATGACGCGGTCGGCGAGCGAGGCCGACGACATCACGCAGGAGGTCTTCCTCAAGGCCTTCAGCGCGCTGCCGGAGTTCGAGGGACGCAGCCAGTTCTTCACCTGGGTCTACCGGATGACCGTCAATCGCTCGCTCAACGCCCGGCGCGATCGCGCGCGCCGCGGCGAGGACATGATCGACG
>DAIRFU010000256.1:0-9310 GCA_036794935.1 Kofleriaceae bacterium
CGGCGGCGTCGCGACGGTGCTGATCCCGCGCAACACGACCATCCCGACGCGCAAGGGCGAGACGTTCTCGACCGCCGCGGACAACCAGACGTCCGTCGAGGTCCACGTCACCCAGGGCGAGCGGCCGATGGCGAAGGACAACAAGACGCTCGGCAAGTTCCAGCTCACCGGCATCCCGCCGGCGCCGCGTGGCGTGCCGCAGATCGAGGTGACCTTCGATATCGACGCCAACGGCATCCTGCACGTCACCGCGAAGGACAAGGCGACCAGCGCGGAGCGCTCGATCCGTATCGAGGCCGGCAGCGGCCTGACCGACGCGGACATCAAGCGCGCCGTCGAGGACGCGCAGCAGCACGAGGCCGAGGACAAGGCGCGCAAGGATGCGATCGAGGCGCGCAACCAGCTCGACACGCTGCTCTACGGCACGAAGAAGCTCGTGACCGAGAACGAGTCCAAGCTGAGCGAGACCGACAAGCTGATGATCGAAGAGGCGATGAAGGAGGCCGAGGAGGTGCTCGAGCGTAACCGCGAGGGTGGCGACCCGGACGAGCTGCGCGCGGCCTTCGAGAAGCTTCAGGCGTCGGCGCACAAGCTGGCCGAGGCGATGTACAAGCAGGCCGGGCCGGCCGAAGGTGGGGAAGGGGGCGAAGGCGCCCCCGAGGGCGAGCCTGCGAAGGACTCGGACGTGATCGACGCGGAGTTCGAGGACAAGTCGTAACCCTGCTGACACGCAGGGACCTGGGCGCACGCTCCCCGGAGCGCGGGCACCCGTGATGCGGCGCGGCAACCCGCGCCGCAGTCGTTTTCGGAGCGCAAATGCCTCATAGTGGAGAGCGTGCGCGCGGTACTCGTGGTTTTTACCCTCGCATCGATCGCCGCCGGGGGCGGCTGCGCGGAGCTCGGTGTGATCACCGATGGCTCGAGCGTCTCGGTCGGCCGCACCAACGGGGGCTACCTGGTCGACGGGGCCAAGCTGCCCGATCAGGGCTACGGCTTCACCACCCGCGAGAACTGGTCGCGGCGCGGCAACCGCTATGGCACCGACGAGCTGGTCCAGCTGCTCGAGCATGTCGCCCGGCGGATGCGCACCAAGGTTCCGGACGTCCGGCTCGTGATCGCGGACCTGTCGGCGCGCGCCGGCGGCGCGGAGCGCCTGTTCCATCGCTCGCACCAGACCGGGCGCGACGTCGACCTCCTCTATTACATGCGCGACGCGGCGGGTAAGCCCTTCGAGGCGGACTCGATGCGCAAGTTCGATCGCCACCTGCTGGCGCGCGACCGGAGCGGCATCTCGATCGACGTGCCGCGCACGTGGCTGCTCGTGCGCGAGCTGCTCACCGCGCAGGAAGCGACCGTGCAGTACATCTTCATGTACCAGCCGATCGCGCAGAAGGTGATCGAGTACGCGCAGTCGATCGACGAGGACCCGATCGTCATCGCGCGCGCGATGAAGGCGTGCAAGCAGCCGGGCGACAGCGCCCCGCACAACGATCACCTGCACGTGCGCATCTACTGCCCGATCGAGGATCGCCAGTTCGGTTGCGTCGACCGCGGGCGGCTCGAGCTGCTCGCCGAGCGCGAGGCCGAGCGCCGGCAGACGCTGAACGCGATCGCCGAGGTGATGCCGCGCCGCGAGATCCCGCCGGGCGAATCGGCGGCCGACGTGTGGGCCGGCACGGCCTCGGTCGGAACGACGACCGGCACGCTGGGATCGACGACCGCGCCGAGCGCGGTGTTCAGCTCACTGCTTCGCGCACGGGCCGACCGGATCGATCTTCGCGGCTGGCGCTGACTCGAAGGTCGCGGCGCCCGCCGGCGCGGCGTCGGCCATGCCGGCATCCGCGACGCCTGCATCGCTGACGAGCTGCATGAGCACCTGCTCGGGCGGCGGTAGCGCGGTGCCCAGCTCCTCGAGCGTGAGCGGACGCAACGAGCGCAGCGCCTGCTCGAACGCGCGCACGTGCGCGCTGCGAGCCTCGGCCGACTTCGCGGTGAGCGTCAAGCTGACGACGCGATCCTCGCCCAGCGCGACGGCCTGGCGGACGTACTGCTTGCCGTCATCGAGCTCGTACCAGACCGACGGCATCCCGGACTCCTCGTTTTCTTTTGGACCGGCCTGGATCGGACCGACCTTGATTCGCTGCGCCTCGAGCTTCTGGCGCAGCGCGCACGCGAGCTTGGTCGGCAACGGATCGGAGGTCGCGCGGCATCGCGGCGGCCACGAGCAATACACGGTGCGCGTGAACGGCTCGGCGGTCAGCACGATCTTGCCGGCCGGCTGCGTACGCAACATCCACAGCAGCATGCCGGGGTAGCTCGGCTGATCGGTCGCGCTCCAGCCGCGCGGCACCACGATGCGCAGGTGATGGGTCGTCGACGTGAACAGCTGGTTCTCGAGCTCGGCGTCGACGATCGACGAGCGCAGCGCGATCGCGACGAGTAGCGCGCACGCGATCGCGAAGACCAGTCGCTTCATCGAGGTCGACGCTAGCCCGAGCACGGTGATCGGGTCGAGTCGCTGCGAGCGCCGGCAACCTGAACACAGGACCAGTTAAAAAGTTGATTCTTGCGGCATTGCTATCGTTGACGGAATCCATTCACACGAATATTGTGACGATACCTCGCAGAACACTGGACGCTCCAACGTCAGGCGAGGGGAGAGGGCAGCCGAGGATCGGTGCCCGTGCACGCGTCGTCATGGGCGACGCCAAGGGGGAGTCTGTTGTTTTCTCGCGATCGAAGCTTCGAACCTGATGCGCCGCCGACGACGAACGTCGTCCCGTTCCGCACGCACCGTCGACTGGGCATCGCGCCCGGTGCAGCGCGCCGCGACGACGACGCGCCGGGTGCGGGTGCCGCAGCTTCGCGCACCACGCTCCTCAAGGAGGAGGAGCTGCGGGCGATCGAGACGACGTTCGCCGAGGGACTCACTGCGGTGCAGGTCGTCGACGCGTTCTCGAGCCGCGGCATCAAGTTCAGCGAGGCGAGCTTTCGCAAGTACGTCCAGCAGGGCCTCTTGCCGCGGAGCAAGCGCGTCGGGCGCAAGGGCAAGCACAAGGGCTCGCTCGGCGTGTACCCGGCCAAGACCGTCCGCCGGATCAACTTCGTCCGCCAGCTGATGCAGGACGGCTACACGATCGAGCAGATCCAGGGGCAGTTCCTGCTCTACACGGATCTCGTCGAGGGCGTCGCCGAGAACCTGAGCGAGCTGTGCACGCGCCTCGTGCGCGACAGCGAGAAGCTCGACGCGGCCGAGCGCCGCGAGCTGACCAAGGATGTGACCGAGGCCCGCAAGGAAGGCGAGCGGCTTGTCGAGAGGCTCGACGAGCTGACCCGCCGGGTCGCGGCGCCACGTACCGACACTCTCCGTCTTACCGGCGCCGCGGGGGGCGCCGAGGACTTGCTCTAGCGGACGGTAACCCGCGCCGTTCCACCGAGGAGAACCATGAGCGCCGATGATCGTGACGATGAAGATGAGCTGGAGCTCGACGAGGCTGAGGCTGGTGAAGAGGAGCTGACCGATGCCGAGGGCATCACCGAGGGCGATGCCGAGGGCGTGCCCGAGGTCAGCCGCAAGATCCGCAGGCGCCGCCGCCGCACGCGGCCGCGCAGCAAGACGATCGCGATGAAGCGGCTGACCCGCGAGGAGCTCCGCATCGGCGCGATGATGTACCCGCCGGTCGACATCCCGCGGCCGACGACGCGCGCGGAGTGTCGCGAGGAAGCACGGCCCTGCCCGTGGGTCGCGTGCAAGCACCACCTCTACCTCGACATCAACCCCGAGACCGGGTCGATCAAGATCAACTTCCCCGATCTCGAGCCGTGGGATCTCAAGCACACCTGCGCGCTCGACGTCGCCGAGCGCGGCGGCATCACGCTCGAGGAGGTCGGCGAGATCATGAACCTGACCCGCGAGCGCATTCGCCAGGTCGAGGTCCGCG
The DNA here is from genome assembly GCA_036794935.1 of Kofleriaceae bacterium. Classification (GTDB taxonomy): domain Bacteria; phylum Myxococcota_A; class Polyangia; order Haliangiales; family Haliangiaceae; genus JABFXX01. The sequence continues at coordinate 3,942 of DAIRFU010000256.1, forward strand.
GCCTGCTCAAGCTGAAGATGGGCTCGCCGTCTGCCGACGAGCTTGGCTCGGAGCTGCTCGCGCAGGCCGAGCTCGCGAAGAAAGAGCAGAACTGACGGATCTCGGCGGCGCTCGCGGGGTGTGGGCGCTGTCGAGATCGTGGTAACCAGCCGGCATGGTTCGCCGTGCACTGGTTTCCGTTTCGGATAAACGTGGGATCGTCGAGCTGGCCAGGGCGCTGCACGAGCTCGGCGTCGAGATCCTGTCCACCGGTGGCACCGCCGCCGCGCTGACCGCCGCGTCACTCCCGGTGACGCAGGTGTCCGCGTACACGGGAGCGCCCGAGATCCTCGATGGCCGCGTCAAGACGCTGCACCCGAAGATCCACGGCGGTCTCCTCGGCCGTGCGACCGACGCGCACCGCGCCGAGATGCAGAAGCAAGGCATCGAGCCGATCGATCTGGTCGTCGTCAACCTGTATCCGTTCGAAGCCACGATCGCGAAGCCGGGAGTGTCGTTCGACGAGGCGATCGAGAACATCGACATCGGTGGCCCCTCGATGCTGCGCTCGGCGGCCAAGAACCACGAGCGGGTCACGGTCGTGGTCGATCCTGCCGACTACGACGCGCTCGTCGCCGACCTGCGCGAGCACGGTCAGGTATCCGCGACGCGCCGGCTCGCGCTCGCCCGCAAGGCCTTCGCGCACACCGCCGCGTACGACACCACGATCGCGGCGTATCTCTCCTCGATCGACGATCACGTCGCGAACGCACGGGAGGCGGCACCCGAGCGCCGGCAGCTCCCCGATACGCTCGGCATGCAGTGGCGGCGGCTCTACGAGCTGCGCTACGGCGAGAACCCGCACCAGCGCGCCGCGTTCTACGCCGACGCGAGCTCGCCGCTGCACAGCGCGGTCCCGGCACGGCCGACGATCGCGGCGGCCGAGGTGCTGGGTGGCAAGCAGCTCTCGTACAACAACATCCTCGATCTCGATGCCGCGCTCGGCCTGTGTCTCGAGTTCGCCGAGCCCGCAGCGATCGTCGTCAAGCACAACAACCCGTGCGGCGCCGCGACGCATCGCGATCTGACGACCGCGTACCAGCGCGCGCGAGAGGCCGACGCGACCTCCGCGTTCGGCGGCATCGTCGCGGTCAACCGCGAGGTCGACGAGGCGCTCGCGAAGTTGCTCGTCGAGACGTTCCTCGAGTGCGTGGTCGCGCCGGGGTACTCGGCCGCGGCGCGCGACGTGCTGGCGAGCAAGAAGAACCTGCGGCTGGTCCAGGCCGGCGGGGCGTGGACGCCGATCACGGGCGAGCTCGCCTGGTCCGTGCGCACGATCGCCGGTGGCGCGCTCGTGCAGACCGTCGATCACGGCATGGTCGACCTCGCGGCCGCGAAGGTCGCGACCAAGCGTGCGCCGAGCGATGCCGAGCGCGCAGACCTCGCGTTCGCGTGGCGCGTCGCCAAGCACGTCAAGTCCAACGCGATCGTGTTCGCGAAGGATGGCGTGACGATGGCGATCGGCGCCGGTCAGATGAGCCGCGTCGACTCGGTGAGGATCTGCGAGCGCAAGGCCGGCGACAAGCTGAAGGGGGCCGTGGTCGCGTCCGATGCGTTCTTCCCGTTCCGCGACGGGGTCGACGTGCTCGCCGCCGCCGGCGCCGTGGCCGTCGTCCAGCCCGGCGGCTCGGTGCGCGACGAGGAGGTGATCGGCGCCGCGAACGAGCACGGCCTCGCGATGCTGTTCACCGGCATGCGGCACTTCCGGCACTGAGGAGGAGCGGCGATGAAGATCCTGATCATCGGCAACGGCGGTCGCGAGCACGCGCTCGCGTGGCGGATCGCGCGCGACGGTCACGACGTGATCGCGGCACCCGGCAACCCGGGCATCGCGCAGGTCGCGCGCTGCGTGTCGATCGGCGTCGGCGACCTGGCGGGCCTCGTCGCGCTCGCGCAGGCCGAGCAGGTCGACCTGGTCGTCGTCGGTCCGGAGGCGCCGCTCGTCGCGGGCCTCGCCGATCGGCTGCGGGCGGCCGGCGTGCCGACGTTCGGCCCCGGCGCGGACGGCGCGCGGCTCGAGGGCAGCAAGGTGTTCAGCAAGCAGTTCTTCGCCCGCCACGGGATCCCGACCGCACCGTTCGCGGTGGTCGCGACCGTCGCCGAGGCCGATGCCGCGATCGATCAGGTCGGCGATCACGTCGTCGTCAAGGCGGATGGCCTGGCCGCCGGCAAGGGCGTCGTCGTCGCCCAGACCCGCGCCGAAGCCAAGGCCGCCGCGCGCGAGATGCTGCAGGCGCGCCGGTTCGGCGACGCGGGTGCGACCGTGATCGTCGAGGAGCGGATCGTCGGCCGCGAGGTCTCGGTGCTCGCGCTGACCGACGGCAAGCGCCTCGAGGTGCTACCCGCGGTCGAGGATCACAAGACGATCTTCGACGGCGATCGCGGCCCGAACACCGGCGGCATGGGCACGGCGTCGCCGGCGTGGACGAACGCCGACGTGCTCGAGCGGATCACGCACGAGATCCTGCAGCCGACCGTGCGCGGCCTCCACGCCGACGGCATCGATTACCGCGGCGTGCTGTTCGCGGGCGTGATGGTCGACGCGGCCGGGGCGCCGTACCTGCTCGAGTACAACTGCCGGTTCGGCGATCCGGAGATCCAGCCGATCGCGGCGCGCATGGTCGGTGACCTCGGCGCGGTGCTCGCGGGCGCGGCGCGCGGCGAGCTGCCGCTCGGCAAGCTCGGCTGGGACGCGCGGGTCGCGGTGTGCGTCGTGATCGCCGCGGCCGGCTATCCGGCCACGCCGCGGATCGGCGATCCGATCGGCGGCCTCGACCACATCTCCGACGATGTCATCGTGTTCCATGCCGGTACCGCGATGAAGGACGGCCGGCTCGTCACCGCGGGCGGTCGGGTGCTCGGCGTGACCGCGCTCGGCGTCAGCGTGCAGCAGGCACGCGAGCGCGCGTACGCCGTCGTCGATGCGATCGAGCTCGATGGCAAGCAGTACCGTCGCGACATCGGCGCGCGCGGCTGATCTGATAACGTCTCGTCATGCCGCAGATTGCAGGGTTTTGCGGGGCGCTCTGGGATGCGTCGAAGGTCGAGCTCGCGACGGTGGTCGCGAGTCCGGTCACCGCGGTCAAGGACCGGCTGACCAAGGGCGAGCTGGTGCGCGATCCGTCGCGCGCGATGTACCGCTATCACCAGGTGTTCGCGCACCAGGGGCGCACCGTCACCCGCCAGACGCTCGTCTGCGCGGTCAAGCTCGAGCCGTGGAGCGAGGGCCAGATCCGCCCGCACGAGGAGACCGATCCGACCGCGCGCGATGCGGCCACCGCGAGCATCACCGCGGCGGGCGCGCACACCGAGGCCGTGTTCGCGGGCTATCGCGATGCGGCGCGCGAGGTCGATCGCCTGTTCCGCGGTGTCGAGGGCGGCACGCCGACCGTCGAGGTCACGACGCCCGACGGTACCGTCCATCGCCTGTGGCGCGTCGCGAGCGCGGAGATCATCGGCACGCTGCGCACGCTGTTCGCGCCGAAGAAGCTCCACGTGCTCGACGGTCACGCGCGCTACGAGGGCATGCTCGCGCACGCCGCGAAGCTCGGTGCCGAGAGCCACCCGCAATATGCGTCGACCCACTACGGCCTCGCGTGCCTGGTCAACCTCGAGGATCCGGCGCTCGTGATCACGCCGCGCCACCGGCTCGTCCGCAACGACGGCATCAAGCGCAGCGGCGTGCTCGAGGCCGCGAAGAAGTACTTCCTCGTCGAGCGGCTCGCCGGTGTCGCCGGCGACGTGCGAGCGATCGAGGCGGCGCTCGCCGAGACCGTCGCCCACCAGCCCGCGTTCATCGCGATCTTTGCCGGTGATCCCGATGCATGGAAGCTGACGCTCAAGCCCGACGTCAGTCCGGTCGGCGAGGGCGTCGCGGTCCATCGCGCGATCCAGAAGCTCGATCCGGTGATCGTCGAGCACCTGTTCCTGTCGCGCGTGGTGCAGACCGCCGCGTCGACGACCGAGCTCGATGCGGCGGGTGTCGTCAAGGCGGTCGGCAACGGCGCGGCGATCGGCATGGTCCTCCGGCCGCTGCCGCTCGAGCAGGTGATGCACGCCGACGAGCTCGGCGCGGTGTTGCCCTTCGGCTCGACCGCGTTCCATCCACCGCTCGCGAACCTGATCGCGTTCGTGATCGATCCCGACGTGGACCTCGTCTAGCGCCGGCGAGGGGCGACGCGCTGCCGCCGGCGGCGGACGAGCACGAGCGCGCCGAGCGTGGCGAGCATCGCGAGCCCACCCGCGTTGCCTCCGGCCGAGCAGCCGGCACCGTCGCCGGGGTCCGCTGCGTCGCCGGGCATCATCGGGTCGCCGTCGTCAACGCCCGGGTCCTCGCCGGAGCCGGTATCCGAGCCGTCACCGGAGTCCGAGCCGGTGGTATCGCACTCGTCGGGCGTGCCGATCGGCATCACGGTGCAGGCCGCCGGACCGGTGCAGTGCTGCTCCTCGAGCACGCCGTCGTTGCACCGCCACGCCTCGGTCTTGTCGGTCGTGCAGTTCCAGTTGTCCCACGCGTCGTTGCACGCGCACGAGCCGCCGAGACTCTCCATGTACTGGCACCACTGCCAGTTGTAGCCGGGGTCGCGATGGTTGGACGCGCCGCCGTAGCTCGCGCTCGACTCGCACGCGTCGAGCCCGGCGGCGCACGCGGCGGACGACTGCGCGATCACGGTGCCATCCGGGATCTGGTAGTGGCCGACGATGTGCGCGCGATCGAGCGGCACGTCCCAGCGCGTGCGGATGTTCTTCACCAGCTCGACACTCTTCGCGTACAGCGCGCTCGAGTAGCCGGCCGGATCGGAGGCCCGGCCGACGTGCTCGATGCCGATCGACGTCTCGTTGTAGTAGTAGTTGCCGGCGTGGTAGGTGGTGTCGGCCTCGGGGCGGAACTGGCCGACGCGCGAGCCGTCGGCGTCGATGATGTAGTGGACCGACTTGCCGCTGTCGTACTGCAGCGTCGCGACCGAGGCATCCCAGCCGCCCTCGGTGTCGTGGATGACGATCTTGTCCACCGACGCGTTGCCGAGCGGCCGGCCGACGGTGCACTTGTCCGTGCAGCTGGTCGGGAACCAGATCGCGCCCGGGAACTCCGGCGAGAACGCGATCACGCGCGCGGTGTCCTCCACCGTATCGGCGGCCGCGATCTCCGGGTGCGGCGCGATCCGGACCCGCTCGCCATCGCGCGCCTCGAGGTCGCCGCCGGTGCGGAGCAGCCCGAGGATGCGGCTCGCGTAGTTCTTCGCCGAGAGGTCGTCCATGCCGGAGAGCTGCTCGAGCGCGGGCCGCCAGCTCGCGAGCGAGTCATCGGCGCCGGTCTGGGCGCCCAGGTA
>DAIRFU010000257.1:0-3033 GCA_036794935.1 Kofleriaceae bacterium
ATGAGGTCAGCGGCGACGAAGTCCGGCCGAATTTGCCGATTGTCGTAGTTGAAGTTGACGACGGCGCCATTGCCGTCGACGAAGCGAGCGAGCGTGAACGGATGCCACGTGAAGATCTCGTCGTTCCCCCACAGCTCGCCGTACGCGAGGATGTTGTCGTACCAGGTCTCGAACGGCCGCCCGGCGTCGCGGTGGCAGCTCGAGCACGAGGTGTCGTCGACCGCGATCGCGGCCGCGTTGTAGCCCGCCGGCACGATCGAGCCCTGACCCGCGGCGGCCGCCGCCCACGCGTACGTGCCCGCCTGCTCCTTCCAGGCGATGCCACGTGCCGAGCGGAACGGGGTGGTCAGCAACAGCTCGTGCACGAGATCGGCGTCACTGCCCGCGAGCGCCGGCAGCACGTCGGCGCCGGCATCGCGCGCTGCGAACGCGCCGGGGAAGTGGGTGGCGGCGACTCGAAACGACGCGAGCTGGGTGCCGCGCAGCTGCGCGACCAGCGCGTCGAGCCCCGGCGAGCTCGCCCACGCGGGCCGGGTCGCGCGGCGCGCCTCGATCGCATCGGCGAGGTCGGTCGCGCGCGGGAACGGCCGGTAGACATCGACGGTCCAGCCGCCGAGCTCGCGCGTGCGGGTCCGGATCTCGAACGGGTAGCGCACGCCATCCTCGACGAGGAACATCAGCTCGCCGAACACGGTGCCGGCGGGGAACATCCACTCGACGCGGTGCGTGTACTCGTTCGGGTCGCGGCGCCAGTACACGACCGGCAGCGGCGCGCCGCCGGCCTCTGGCACCTGCCAGAAGTCGAAGACCTCCGCATTCGACACGTCACCGATCGGCCGGCCGAACGGGAAGTGGAACGTGCCACGGTCGGCGAAGATCTGGGCGTGGCCGCCCGGAACGGCGGTGTCGATCAGGCCCGCGTCGATCGTGTTCGGGCGCATGCCGATCGGCGCGACCACGTTGTCGCCGAACGAGTCCTGGTACCCGGGCGTCAGCGACTGCTTGTCGTACCAGAACGTGCGCGGCGACTCGAACACGCTGCGCACGGTGCCGGGGGCGAGGCACGGCACGCGCGCCGCGATCGCGGCCAGCCGCGCCGGCGGCAGTAGATCGAGTGGCCGGCCGGCGAGCGGGATCACGACCGGCGTGGCGCACGGATCGACCACGGGGTCGGTGCCGCTGCCGCCGCTGCCCGCGTCGCTGCCTCCATCATCGTCGCCGCCCGGCTCGCCGGGACCGCCGGGCCCCACGGCGCACGCCGCCAGCAGCAGGAACGCGATCATCGTCGCCCTCATACGGCCACGGTGCGCCCCCGCGGCGTGGCCGGCCAGCGCACGCCGACAACAGCCGATGACACTTGTTGAGAGAGCGTCAACAAGCAGGCATCAGTCCGGGGAGCTCGCTTGTTGACGCCGCGTCAGTCCGTCGCTTGCTCGCGCCCGCCCGGCGGGGCACCATCGGGCTGCCGTGCCGGCCAAGCGCACCCGGGTGATCCGCCGCCTCGACAACGACGTGCGCCGCGCCCAGCTGCTCGCGCTTGGCCGGGCTGCATTCGCCGCGCATCCGTACGACGGCGTCTCGGTCGACGCGCTCGCCGCGAAGGCGAAGCTCTCGAAGGGCCTCTTCTATTACTACTTCCCGACCAAGCGGGACCTCTACATCGCGGTCGTCCAGGCGACCGCGCGTGATCTCGTCCATAGCCTGGTCGGCGCCGTCGAGCGCGAGCGCACGCCACGCGAGCGGGCGATCGCGGGAGTCCAGGCCTACCTCGATCACGTCGAGGAGCACGGTCAGGCGTTCGTCGCGCTGATGCGCGGCGGCATCGGCGCCGATCCCGAGATCGCGGGAGTGCTCGAGCAGGTGCGCTCGGACATCCTCGCGAAGTTCCTGAGTGGCACCCCGATCGGTGCGTTCCTCCAGGCCCGGCCGCTCAGCCGGATCGCGATCCGGTCGTGGATCGGGATGGTCGAGGCCGCGAGCATCGAGTGGCTGTCGTCGACGGGCCTGGCGAAGGAGCCGGTCCGCGACCTGCTCGTCGACCTGCTGTTCGATCTGCTCTCGCGCGTGATCGGCACCGAGGTCTCGCAGACCCGGTTCATGACCGAGGCGCCACCGCCGAAGAAGAAGCCCGGCGCGCGGCGACGATGAAGCCGGGCGGCATCCAGCCGAGGGTCGAATCCGACGGCGCGGGAGCGGGTCGGCCGGTACCAGCCGGCCCCAAGTTCGTTGCTCCGGTTTCGCCGCACCGTGTTAGCGTCGGCCTGGGATGCGAGGGACACTGCTGCTGCTATCGGCGCTCGCCGCCGCATGCGGAGATGTTCCCGCCGAGCACCACCCGCCGAACGAGCGGCTGACGTTCGGCGAGCTCGTGTTCCGGGTGATCCGCACGAATCTGGCCTCGGCCCAGACGTGCTCGCTCGAGTACGTCTCGCAGCTCGAGCCCCATCACGCGGACTTCGTGACCTCGTTCGACTTCGCGCTGTCACAGGACGTCCGCAACGATCTGCCCGACCTGGTCGGCAACACCATCCTGCCGGTGGTCGAGAACGGGACGCTGCCGGCGCTCGTCGATCGGGTCGGCGAGGCGCTCCAGCTCCTCGTCGACGACGAGGTCGATCCCCAGCGCGAGACGCTGCAGTCGATCGCGAGCCTCGCCACCTCGCCGACGCTCGTCGAGTCCGCGATGGTGACCGATCTCGCGGCCGGCCTGCTCGCGAGTCCCGAGTTGCCACAGCTGCTGCACTCGACGCGGCTGCTCGCCGAGGAGAACGACGGCGTCGACCTCGTGCTGAACGATCTCCTCGGGCTCGCGACCCACGGCGACGATCTCCCGGCGAGCACGTGCACCGGCCTCGTCCTCGACGACGTCCAGGGCACGCTGCTCCGCGCCGATGGCTTCGTCGACGATCCGGCCTACGCGCTCGGCGAGCCGGGCTGGATGACGCGGCCCGACATCAACGGCAACCCGAAGGTCCTCGTCGATCCGCTGACGAACAAGCTGCCGGCGCCGTTCATCGACATCAACGGCGATCG
>DAIRFU010000257.1:3133-9293 GCA_036794935.1 Kofleriaceae bacterium
CTCGCCGACCTGTCGCACCTCGGTCTCGAGCTGCTGCGCTATCCCCAGACCTCGAAGCTGCTGGACGTGCTGCACCAGCTGTTCGTCGCCGATCCGGACAAGGCCGAGGACCTGCTCGTCGCCGCCGGCGACGTGATCGGCGCGCTGCAGACCTCGACCGTCACGCTCACCGACACGGCGATGTACGACGCGCTGATCGGGATCGTGCCGCTCGTCCGCCAGATCTTCACGACCAGCAACACGACCGGCACCTCGACGCCGCACCTGCTCGTCGATCTGATGACGAGCATGTCGCCGGCCGAGAAGGCCCAGATCGAGCAGTCGCTGGGCTGGATGATCGAGTTCGAGTCGCTCACGAGCCGGCCGGATCCGACGCCGAGTGGCCCGGCCGTCGACTACAGCCGCAACCGCTTCTACCGCGACGCGAACGACAGCTGGGTGGACAACCGGAGCGGGCTCGAGCAGGCGATCGAGCTGCTCGCGTACGCCGACTGCGGCTTCATCGGCTGCTCGCAGGGCAGCCTGTCGACGAGCTGCGCGGCGGCGACCGCGCTGAACGGCAGCTTCGGGAATCCCGACGATGGCACGGTCTCCGAGTGGCTACTCGGCGCGATGTCGAGCAAGTCGCCGGCGACGGTGTCGAGCCTGATCTCGGTCATCGACTGGCTCAACGGGTTCTCGATCCCGTTCGTGTGTAACGGTGCCGGCTGCGCGCTCGAGGCGCTCGGCTGCAGCTCGGCGCGCGCGGACGACGCGGCGGCACACATCGCCGCGCTGAAGACCCTCGCGAGCTCCGGCGGGCTCGACTGGCTCCTGCCGATCGCGCGCGTGTTCGATGCGCAGCACCAGATGCCGGCGCTCGTCGACATCTTCGCCTACGTCGCCACCGATCTGTGGAAGAGCGGCGAGCACGATCGCAAGGTCGATAGTGCGGCCAGCTTCGTGCGCCGGCTCGAGCCGCCGATCCTGTCGGCGGCGAAGCAGGGTGCGATCGTCAAGATCCTCGCCGCACTCGACGTGCTGCACGGCATCGAGGTCCCGGACTCGACCGACCGCGCGAGTCATCTGCTCGTCGACGTGATGGACTACGCGATCCGGCTGCGCACCGTGAACGCGCGGCTCGCGCCGATCGCCGGCAGCTCGATCGCCACCGAGCTGCTCCGCGTGATGCGGACGATCAGCGCGCGCGTCGAGGCCGCGAATGCCGGCGAGGCGCTGTCGTCGGTGGTCGGCTTCGCGACTCACTACCTGACCGAGCAGACGCAGCTGCTCGGCGGCCGGCGCGTGCTCGCGCACCCCAACATGCGCATGCTGTTCGCGGTCGGCCTGCAGGCGATGGCCGACCTGTCCGCGCTGCCGCCGGCCGAGCAGGCTTGCTACATCGACTACTTCCAGACCACGAGCGAGACCTTCTTGACCGGCCGCAACTTCGCGACGCTGGTCCGGGTCGCGAACCACGTGATCACCTCGCCGAATGCGGCGCCGGTCGAGGACTGGCTCGTCTCGCTGTTGCGCGCGAACCCGTCGGGGCACGCCGAGGCGTACCGGCCGCTCCTCCAGCTCACCGCGGCTGCGGCCTCGGCCGACGTCGCGGGCGACGACCTGGCGAACCTCGCGGGCTGGCTGCAGGGCGTGGCGAAGACGAACGAGTCGACGGCGCTGACCACGCTGCGCGCGCTCGACGACATGGTCCAGAGCGATACCAATGGGGCGATGGTCCAGATCCTGCGCAACCTCGTCGGACCGGGCCCGGCGGCCGGCGCGTCGCCACCGGTCTCCGTGTTCGCCGCGACGCTCGGCGACGTCGCCAGCATCGATACCGGCAACTCGTGCCAGATGCGCCAGATCATCACGGTGCCGATCCTCGAGCACGTGGTGACCGAGCTGAGCGCGTTCTTGCTCGACGATGTCCACGGCATCACCTCGATCTGGAAACTGGTCGGCACGCTCGGACCCCACTAGGATTCGCGCCGTTGCTGCTTCGCTGTCTCTGTGTCGTCGCGCTCGTGCCGGTCCTCGCGCGCGCGAACACCCCCGAGGACGTCTACGGTGCGTCCAGCCGCACGATCGCGATGGGTGGTGCCGGCACCGCGCTGCCCGGCGACTTCGCGGCCACCCACTACAACCCGGCGGGCCTGTCGCACTGCCAGTCGGATCAGCTCGGCCTCGACGTCAGCTACATCTCGCATCACCTGTCGTTCAGCGACGAGGACACGGCGCGCGCCGAGCCGCTCGTGCCCAAGCGCACCCGCAACCAGACGCGGTTCATGCTCGGCTCGTGCCTCGAGCTGCCGTTCGATCTGTCGATGGGCATCATGCTCGGCTTCGGCACGCCCGGCGCGATCGCACTCGATCAGCAGACCGCGAACGAGCGGCCGGCCTACGTGATGTACGGCGAGAACGACGAGCAGGTGTCGTTCGCGCTCGGCTTCGCGTGGCGCGCCACCCGCCACCTCTCGATCGGTGCCGGCTTCGCCGCGCTGTTCAAGTCGCGGCTGCCGCTCACCGCCGACTTCCCGATCCTCGAGCCCGATCCGACCGACCCGTCCGGCTACCAGCCCGTCGGCTTCTCGCTCGGCATCGGCATGGGCGCGATGCTCGCGCCGCGCGTCGGCCTGCTGTACACGCCGTCGTCGCGGTTTCGCATCGGCGCGGCGTACCGCGGCGCCCTGTATCACGACCTCGACGTCGACGCGTACATCACCGCGAAGCTGATCGTCGAGATCCCGGTGCCGGTGCATGTCGACTCGCTCGGCTGGTTCTCGCCGCGCCAGCTCTCCGCCGGCATGTCCGGCGAGCCGACGCCGAACCTCACGCTCGCCGCCGACGTCACCTACTACCGGTGGGGCGAGCTGCGCACCGACGGCTCGAGCTACCCGTTCCTCAACATGTACTCGCTCGACCCGAACGGCGCGTCGGGCGCGCTCGTGTTCCCGCGGCCGATCCGCTCGGGCTGGAAGAACAACCTCGCGTGGCGCGCCGGCAGCGAGCTACGGGTCGCCGACGGCAGCGTGGCGATCCGGACCGGTCTCGGCTACCGCACCCGTGCCGTCAACAACCCGGAGCGCTCCAGCGTCAACCTCCTCGACGGCCCGGTCGTCACCGCGAGCACCGGCATCGCCTGGCACGCCGGCGCGCGTGCGACCGCCCCTGCAGCCGCGCGTCCGGTCAAGCCCGCGCACGCCAGGCCGCGCCGGTGGTGGCGCTACGACCTGCCCGACGTCAGCTTCACCGCCCAGGCGTTTGTCCGTGTCGATCACATGCTCGAGCAGCGTGTCGATCACGAGGCGATGCCCGGAGAGGTCGTGCCCGAGAAGCACTTCAGCTTCGGCGGCGATGTCCTCCAGGTCGGCGCGATGGCCGTGCTCGGCTGGTAGGCCCGGCCGCGTCCCGCGGCTCAGCCCGGCAGACCCATCGCGGCGCGGCACGTCTTGGAGTAAAGGTCGCGGAACACGTTCTGGGGATCGGTGATCGCCTTGACCGTGTCGTAGTTCGGCTTGTTCCAGATCGACCAGAACTCGTCGCGCGAGTAGTAGTTGTGCGAGATGAGCGTCTTGACGCCGCCGAGCTCGCGCAGCTTCTCCTCGATCATGCGGTGGATGTTCTTGCCCGGCGGCTGCTTCATCCCGTAGATCGCGAGATCGAGGAACAGCGGATCCTGCATGCCGGCGTAGAAGCTGTCGGCGAGCCACTCGTAGTCGTGCACGCGCTTGTACGGCACGCACCACAGCGGGAAGTGGCCGACCTCGCGCTGGTACCACTCCATGAACGCGGGTGCCTGCGAGAACGGCAGGAACACGTCGAGGATCACGGTCGGCTGGTCGCTGCGAAACAGGAAGTTGAGCTTGTCGGCGATCCGCAGCGTCGTGCCCGAGCCCATCAGCTTGCCGAACAGCAGCCGGCCGAGAAATGACTTCGGGTGGACGTTCGTGACGCCGCGGTCGTAGCGGAAGAAGTAGTCCGCCGTCTTCAGGTAGTCGTGCGTCAGCGTGGCCGTGCTCTGGTAGTAGACGCGCGTCCAGTCGTAGGCGTGCGTGAACGGCGCCTGATCGACGAAGCGGCCGACGCACAGCACGAGCTTGTCCGGCGCGTGGATGATGCCGTCCATGAAGTCGACGTCCTCGGCCTCGAAGTGGCGCCGGATCGAGGCCTGGTACGCGTCGAGCGTGGCGTGGCTCTCGTAGTCGACGCGCACGAATGGCTTCGCGGGCACGAGGCGGAACGCGAGCCTGGTCAGGATCCCGAGCGTGCCGAACGAGCCGTGCACCATCTGGAACACGAGTGCGTGCTGGTTGTCGGCGCGGCAGGTCATCACGTCGCCGCGCGCGGTCACGACCTCGTACTCGACACAGGTATCGTGAAAGCCGCCGTAGCGATACGACATCGACTCGATCGAGCAGCCCGACACCGCGCCGCCGACCGTGATCGTCTCGAGCTCGGGTACGACGATCGGCACGAGCCCGTAGCGCAGCGTCGCCTCGACCAGATCGCAGAACATCACGCCGGACTCGGCGACGCAGATCCGCTTGACCGGATCGATGTCGAGGATCTGCGTGAGGTCCGACACGTCGATCTTGGTGTCGCGGCGGCGCAGGTCGCCGCCCTTGGGCACCTGGTGCGGCGGCGCCTTCTTGCGCAGCGACACCGGCCTCGAGCCGTCGTGCGCGCGCAGCTGGGTCGCGATGCGGGCGACCTTGCGTGCGTGCATCGCGTCGCACTCCGACCACGGATGTTGCTCGCTCAGCACCCGCTGCCGCGCAGCGCGACGTCCGCGCACGATCATCCGGCCGACGGCCGCCGCGGTTCCGACCAGACTTGCAGCAGTTACGAGGCGTCCGCGATTCATCCCCCGCTGCAAAGCAACGGCCGTACCGGGACGATCTCGTAGCCGCCCCACAGGCCGTGGCGCCGTGGCACATCCGCTGCACTCCTTTGTACGCGAAGGAGGCTGTCTTCATGGGAACGCTCAGCAAACGGCCGCTGTCCGACTTCGGGCACGACCTCAGGGACCGCATCGAGAAAGTTCGCACCGGCGTCGGGGGCAAGCTCGACGACCTGCAAGGACGCGCCGGCGTCGAGAGCCGTCACGAGGGCGCGAGGACCGTGGGGATCGAGAGGCTGACCGCGTCGTTGCCGTCGACGACGTGGCTCGCGCTCGCCGGCGCGTCGCTCGCCGGCGCGATCGCGCTCAAGGCATCCGGCAAGAGTCACGCGTCGCTGCTCGTCGGCCAGTGGGTGCCGACGTTCCTGATCGTCGGGCTCTACAACAAGCTCGTGAAGGTCGCCGGCAGCGAGCGCCGTACTAGCGGCGCGTAGCCCGCGAGAGGCTCGCCGCGAGATCGCCCTTCGGCACGATCTCGACGCGGTCGAGACCGAGCCAGTCGGCCATCCGGGATAGCTCCCCGGCCAGCGCCGATGCGACGCGCTTCTTCGCGACGCCGGCCTCGGCGTGCGCCGCCTGCACGCGCAGCGTGCTCGCCGCGCGATCCGCCTTGAGATCGACGCGCGCGACCAGCCGATCACCGACCAAGAACGGCAGCACGTAGTAGCCGTGCACGCGGCGCGGTGCCGGCACGTAGATCTCGATCCGGTAGGTCATGCCGAACAGGCGTGCCGTCCGGTCGCGGAACCACACGAGCGAGTCGAACGGCGAGAGCAGGGCAGGGCGCTCGGGATCGATCGATCGCGTCCGCGGCGCCGGCGCCTCGCGATGCAAGTAGCCCGGCTTCGCCCAGCCCTCGACGGTCACCGCCTCGAGCACGCCGGCCTCGACGAGCTCGGCGACCGCGGTGCGCGCGGTAGCGAGTGGCAGCCGGTAGTAGTCGCGGAGGTCGGCCTCGCTCGCGATGCCGAGTGCCCGGCCGGCGCGATCGACGAGCGCGCGCTGCGCGTCGGCCTCGCTCGGTGTCGGCTGGGCGAGGACCTTCGCGGGCAACACGCGCCCGGGCAGATCGTAGAGGCGCTCGAAGCCGCGGCGCCGCGCGCTCGTCACCTGGCCGCTCCAGAACAGGAACTCGATCGCCGTCTTCGCCTCCGACCACTCCCACCAGCCTTTGCGCCGCTTCGCCTCGCCGATCTCGATGTCGCTCGCGCTGATCGGCCCCTGCTCGGCGACGATCGCGAGGATGTCCGCGAGCAGCTGCGGTTTTCTGCGCGCGAT